>JBMOMG010000106.1:0-24949 GCA_049323155.1 Actinomycetota bacterium
AGGCGTGACCGCCCTGATCAGGCCCCGGCCGGTCACGAGAGGATGGCACCCGCCGCGAGAAGACCCGTCGGAAGGAACCGCCCTGATGAACCTGCTCGAGAACCAGACGATCGCCGTGCTCGGTGGCACCGGGCCGCAGGGCCGTGGCCTCGCACGCCGGTTCGCTGCGGCGGGTCTGACGGTGGTGATCGGCAGCCGCAGCGCCGAGCGGGCCGCGGCGACCGCGAAGGAGCTGGCCGTGGCGACGGGCGGACCGATCAGCGGCGCCGCCAACGCCGAGGCGGCAGCAACGGGCGACATCGTGATCGTCGCGGTGCCGTGGGACGGTCACAAGGAGCTGCTCGTCGAGCTGGCCCCGGCGCTCGAGGGCAAGATCGTGGTCGACTGCGTGAACCCGATGGGCTTCGACAAGCAGGGTGCCTACGCGCTGGAGGTCGAGGAGGGTTCGGCGGCCCAGCAGGCCGAGGCCGTCCTTCCCGGCAGCCGGGTGGTCGCGGCGTTCCACCACGTGAGCGCGGTGCTGCTCGAGGATCCTGCCGTGGAGTCGATGGACACCGACGTGATGGTCCTCGGCGACGACCGCGAGGCCACCGACGTCGTGCGTGCACTGGCCGACACGATCCCCGGCATGCGCGGGATCTACGCCGGCCGGCTGCGCAACGCCCACCAGGTCGAGGCGCTCACCTGCAACCTGATCAGCATCAACCGGCGCTACAAGGCCCACTCCGGGCTGCGGGTCACCGACGTCTGACCCGTCCTGGGGCATCCTGAGGTCATGTCCGAGATCTTCGCAGCGACCCCCGAACCGCCGTACGTCGCGGTGATCTTCACCTCGCGCCGCAGCGGTGACGGCGCCGGCTACCCGGAGATGGCGCTGGCGATGGCCGAGCTCGCCGCGCGGCAGCCCGGGTACCTCGGCATGGAGTCCACCGGCGGCGAGGTCGGCATCACGGTGTCCTACTGGACCGACCAGGACGCCGCCCGACGCTGGAAGCAGGTCGCCGCCCACCTCGGCGCGCAGCGCCTCGGTCGTGAGCGCTGGTACGACGACTACCGGGTGCGCGTCGCGACCGTCGAGCGGGAGTACTCCATGGCGTCCTCCTCCTTCGACGCCGGCCACTGACGCCGCCACTCGTCAGGGCGAGGAGGCCGCCTCCAGCAGTCGCCGCTCGGCGTCCGCGGACAGCCCCAGCTCCGGGCGGCCCGGCTTGGGTGGCGGGAAGCCGTCCTGCTGCAGCCACCGCCAGGTGTCGGCCACCGTCTCCTGGACGGGCCGGCACCGCAGCCCATGGGTGAGCGCGGCGGAGGTGTCGCCCTCGTGCAGGCCGGCCAGCTCACCGGTCGGCGGCGCCCAGATCGGCAGGTCGGTCCACGGTGACACCCCGGCGTCCTCGACCACCTCCGGGGCGACCCAGACCAGCTCGGCGCCGCCGCCGGTCACCTCGTTGCACGTCTCGAGCAGCTCGGCGGTCGTCGTGTGGCCCGGACGGCTGACCGCGTCGAACGTCCCGTCGAGAGCCCGTGCGGCCGCGTCGAGCATCCAGGCCGCGAGGTCGCGGGCATCGACGTACTGCAGGCCACGGTCCCGCGGGCCGGGCGCGACCACCGGGCCGCCACGGCTGATCCGGTCCAGCCACCACGGCAGCCGGCCGACGTCCTCGTGCGGTCCGAGGATCAGCCCGGCACGGGCCAGCAGCGACCGTCCGGCGAAGCTCTCGAGCACCGCGAGCTCGCCACCCCGCTTCGCCGCGGCGTAGTCGCTCGGGTCCGTGGACCCGGCGTCGGCATCGACCACCGGAGCGGACTCGTCGGCCCCGGGCGGGATCGGCCAGCGGTACACCGACCTGCTCGAGACGTAGCCGTAGTGTGCGGCCCGGTCGGCGAGCAGCCTCGCCGACTCGCGGGCGACCGCGGGAGCGCCGGACCAGGTGTCGACCACGGCGTCCCACGTGCCGCCAGCCAGTGCCTCGGCCAGCGAACCCGGCCGGGTGCGGTCGGCGTGCACCGCCGTGGCACCGTCGGCCGGAGCGCCGCTCACCCCGCGCGTGACCGTCGTGACCTCGTCACCCCGGCGCAGCGCCTCCGCCACCAGGGCGCGGCCGACGAAGTGCGTGCCGCCGAGCACCAGGAGTCTCATGGCGCCATCGTCGAGCACCGGGGACCGCGGCACCAGCCTCGTTCACCGACAGCGCAACCCCGGCGACGGACGAAGGACCCTGGTGTCGCGCCGGTCACAGTGCGACGCTGAAGACTCAGCACGGGGACGCACGCCGTACGGCGGGCACGACCAGACCGCCCGCCCCAGGGGGAGGTCCGGCGGGGGAATCGAGGAGTCGTGGTCACGACACCCATCGACAGAGCACAGACAGGCAGCCATCCCACACCCGCGGTCTCGGTGGCGCGGATGTTCTACGACCGGGTCGCGGCGAGCGCGGACGTGGAGGCGTTCCGGTTCCCCACCGACGGCGGCTGGCAGTCGGTGACCTGGGCAGAGGCCGAGCAGACGGTCAGGACGATCGCCGCCGGTCTCCTCGCGCTCGGGATCCGGCCCGAGGAACGCGTCGCCATCGCCGCCACCACCCGCATCGAGTGGCTCCAGGCCGACCTCACGATCATGTGCGCCGGGGCCGCCACCACCGCGGTCTACCCCGCGACCGGGGGTGAGGACGTCGCCTTCATCCTCTCCGACAGCCGGTCGCGGATCTGCTTCGCCGAGGACGACGTCCAGGTCGAGAAGCTGCGCGCCCAGCGCGAGCACCTGCCCGACCTGATCCGGGTCGTGACCTTCGACGGCTCGCCGGACGGCGAGTGGGTGATCAGCCTCGAGGACCTCGAGGCCCTCGGCGCCCGGCACCTCGCGGAGAACCCGACCGCCGTCGACGAGGCGGTGGCCGCGGTTCACCCCGAGCACCTCGCCACCTTGATGTACACCTCGGGCACCACCGGGCGGCCCAAGGGCGTGGAGCTGCCGCACCGCTGCTGGGCCTACATCGGTGCCGCCGCGGAGAGCCTGGGCATCCTCTCGCCCGCCGACCTGCAGTACCTCTGGCTCCCGCTCTCGCACTCCTTCGGCAAGATGCTCGAGGCCGTGCAGCTGCAGATCGGCTTCCCCACCGCCGTCGACGGCCGCATGGACAAGATCGTCGACAACCTGTCGGTGGTGCGCCCCACGTTCATGGCCGGCCCACCCCGGATCTTCGAGAAGGTGCACGCCAAGGTCGTGCAGAACATCGAGGAGGAGGGCGGGGTCAAGAAGCGCCTGTTCGACTGGGCCTTCGCGGTGGGCGACCGGGTCGCCGAGGACCGGCTCCGGGGACGCCGGTCCGGTCCGCTGCTGCTGGCACAGCATGCGATCGCCGACCGGCTGGTGCTCGCCAAGATCCGGGCCCGGCTCGGTGGCCGGATCCGGTTCCTGGTCTCGGGCAGCGCAGCGCTGTCCCCGGACGTAGCCCGCTGGTTCTACGCCGCGGGCCTGCTGATCCTCGAGGGGTACGGGCTGACCGAGACCAGCGCCGCCGTGTGCATCGTGCGGCCCGAGGACCCGCAGTTCGGTGTGGTCGGACCGCCGCTGCTCGGCACGGAGGTCAAGGTCGCCGAGGACGGGGAGGTAATGGTCCGTGGTCCTGGCGTGATGGACGGCTACCACCACCTGCCCGAGGCGACCGCGGAGGTCATGAGCGGGGACGGCTGGTTCGCCACCGGTGACGTCGGCGAGCTCGACGCCGCCGGCCGGCTGCGGATCACCGACCGCAAGAAGGACCTGATCAAGACCTCCGGCGGGAAGTACATCGCCCCACAGGCGATCGAGGTCCTCTTCCGGGCGATCTGCCCGCTGGTGAGCCAGATCGTGGTCCATGCCGACGGTCGCAACTACGCCACCGCGCTGATCACGCTGGACGCCGAGGCGGTGACGCAGTGGGGCCGGGCCGAGGGACTGGCGGCGGACGACTACGCCGGGCTGGTCGCGGAGCCGGCCGTCAACGGCTACGTGCAGCAGTGCGTGGACGAGCTCAACGGCCGGCTCAACCGCTGGGAGACGATCAAGGACTTCCGGCTTCTCGAGCACGACCTCACGGTCGAGGGCGGCGACCTCACCCCGAGCCTGAAGGTCAAGCGCAAGATCATCGAGGAGCGCTACCGGGAGCTGCTGGACTCGATGTACGCCGGGGCGGCGCGCGCCTGACCGGCACCGGTCGAGCCGCCGGGTCGCCGTGGGACACCGCCCGGTCGGTCGGAGGGCCCGGATAATGTGAAGGCCGTGACCGCCGACCCCTCGCCCCGCACCTGCCGCTGGCAGGACTGGACGGTCGAGGGGCTGGTGGCCGCCAAGCAGCGCCGCGGGGTGACCGTCAGCCTGGTGCTGCCGGCCCGCAACGAGGCAGCGACCGTGGGTGAGATCGTCGCCCGGGTCAGGGCCGACGTCGTCGAGCGGGTCGGTCTGGTCGACGAGGTGGTGGTGATCGACTCCGACTCCACCGACGGCACCGCTGCCGTTGCACGGGCCGCCGGTGCCGTCGTGCACGCCTCCGCGGAGATCCGGCCCGACCTCGGCAGCCGCCTCGGCAAGGGCGAGGCGATGTGGAAGGCGCTGTTCGTCACCAGCGGCGACGTGCTCGCGTTCATGGACGCCGACCTCACCGAGTGGGACACGCACTTCGTCACCGGCCTGCTCGGTCCGCTGCTGACCGACGACCGGGTCGAGCTGGTCAAGGGGTTCTACGACCGGCCGCTGGACCGGGCGGGCGCGTCCGGAGAGCTCGCCTCCGAAGGCGGTCGGGTCACCGAGCTCGTCGCGCGGCCGTTGGTCGCGCTGCACTGGCCGGAGCTCGCCGGGGTCGTGCAGCCGCTGGCGGGGGAGTGGGCGGTTCGACGCCGGCTGCTCGAGCAGCTCGACGTGCCCACCGGCTACGCCGTGGAGCTCTCGGTGCTCGTCGACGCCCACGAGCGCTCCGGGCCCGACGCCGTCGCACAGGTCGACCTCGGGCTGCGCAAGCACGGCCACCAGCAGCTGCGCGACCTCGGCGTGATGGCGGCGCAGATCATGGCGATGGCCGAGCAGCGGCTCAGCGGCGTCGCCCCGGAGGGCCTGCGGTTGCGGCAGTTCGTGTGGGACGACGGCCGCGTCGCGCCCATCGACCGGGAGGTGGACCTCGAGCGGCGCCCGCCGGCGGTGTCCGTGCCCGGCTACGCCACCGGCGGGCCCGAGGAGGCGGCGTGCTGAAGCTCGGAAGGCACGAGTTCGACGACGACGCGCTGCTCGTGATGGCGATCGTCAACCGGACCCCGGACTCGTTCTACGACAGGGGCGCGACCTGGACCGACGAGGCCGCGTTCGCCCGGGTGCGGCAGGTCGTGGCCGAGGGCGCGGAGATCGTCGACATCGGCGGCATCAAGGCAGCGCCGGGTGCTGAGATCGACGCCGCCGAGGAGGCCCGTCGCGTCGTCGACTTCGTGGCCGCCGTACGCGAGGAGTTCCCCGACGTCGTGATCAGCGTCGACACCTGGCGTGCCGAGGTCGGCCGGCAGGTGTGCGAGGCGGGGGCGGACCTGCTCAACGACGCCTGGGGCGGCTACGACCCCGAGCTGGCCGCGGTCGCCGCGGAGCACGGCGCCGCGATCGTGTGCACCCACACCGGCGGCGTCACCCCGCGCACCCGCCCGCACCGCGTGGCCTACGACGACGTGGTGGCCGCAGCGGTCGCCGACACGGTCGCCTACGCCGAGCGCGCGGTGTCCCTCGGGGTCGACCCACGCAGCGTGCTGATCGACCCCGCGCACGACTTCGGCAAGAACACCTGGCACTCCCTGGAGATCACCCGGCGGCTCGACGAGATGACCGCGACCGGCTGGCCGGTGCTCGTGTCGCTGTCCAACAAGGACTTCGTCGGCGAGACGCTCGGCCTGCCGGTGGGCGAGCGGCTCACCGGCACCCTGGCCGCGACCGCGGTGTGCGCGTGGCACGGTGCACGGGTCTACCGCGCCCACCAGATCACCGAGACCCGGCAGGTGCTGGACATGGTCTCCACGATCCGGGGCACCCGTCCTCCGGCACGCACCGTTCGCGGACTGGCATAGGGGTGGGCATGCGGGTAGTTCTCGACATCGACGACGAGCTCGTCGGCCGGGAGCCGGACGACGCCGACCTGGCCCGGCTCTACGCCTACCCCGAGGGTCGCACCTGGCTGCGGGCCAACATGGTCAGCACCCTCGACGGCGCCGCGACCGGCCCCGACGGCAAGACCGGCACGATCAACAACGACGCCGACCGGCAGGTGTTCATGCTGCTGCGGGCGCTCGCCGACGCCGTCGTCGTCGGTGCCGGCACGGCCCGGGTCGAGGGCTACGGCCGCCCACGCCCGGTGCGTGGTGTGCGGGCCTCGCTGCGCTCCGGCCGCCCCGCCGCGCCGGCCCTGGTCGTGGTCAGCCGCTCGGCGAACCTGCCCACCAAGCTGACCCTGCCCGCCGAGGACGACGGCTCGGGCGAGGTGTTCCTGGTGACGTGTACGGCGGCCGGCGACCGCGCTCTCGACGCCGCCCGGGCCGTGCTCGGGGAGGACCACGTGCTCGTCGCGGACGGCGACACCGTGGATCTGCCGGCGATGCTGGCGCACCTGCACGCACTCGGCATGAACCGGCTGCTCACCGAGGGCGGCCCGCACCTGCTCCGGGACCTCACGGCCGCCGGGCTCGTGGACGAGATCTGCCTGACCGTCGTACCCCACGTCCTGGGCGGGACGCACCCACGGATCCTCGCCGGGGCGGAGGTCTCCCAGGAGATGCGACCCCGGCTGCTGCTGGAGGCCGACGGCACGCTGCTGGGCCGCTGGTCGCGACCGTGACCTGGCGAGGCCACGCAGCCTGTCAGGCCGACTGCTTCTTCGCCTCCGACAGCAGGTCGAGCGCGATGTCGACGATCATGTCCTCCTGGCCGCCGACGAGCTGGCGCCGGCCGACCTCGAGCAGGATCGTGCGGACGTCGAGGCCGTAGCGCTGGGCCGCCGCCTCCGCGTGCCGCAGGAAGCTGGAGTAGACGCCGGCGTACCCGAGCGTCAGCGTCTCCCGGTCGACCCGCACCGGACGGTCCTGCAGCGGACGGACGATGTCGTCGGCCGCGTCCTGGAGCGCGAACAGGTCGCAGCGGTGCTTCCAGTCGTTGATGTTGGCCACCGCGATGAACGGCTCGATCGGGCAGTTGCCGGCCCCGGCGCCGTGCCCGGCCAGCGACGCGTCGACGCGGGTGACGCCCTCCTCGACGGCGACGACCGAGTTGGCCACCGACAGCGAGAGGTTCTCGTGGGCGTGGATGCCGATCTGGGTCTGCGGGTCGAGCACATCGCGGTAGGCGCGGATCCGCTCGCGGACGCCGTTCATCGTGAGCCGCCCGCCGGAGTCGGTGACGTAGACGCAGTGCGCGCCGTAGGACTCCATCAGCTTGGCCTGCTCGGCGAGCATCGAAGCGGGAGCCATGTGACTCATCATCAGAAAGCCGGAGACGTCCATCCCGAGCTCGCGCGCCTTGGCGATGTGCTGCGCGGACACGTCGGCCTCGGTGCAGTGGGTCGCCACGCGCACCGAGCGGACACCGAGGGAGTAGGCGTGCTCGAGCTCGGCGATCGTGCCGACACCCGGCAGCAGCAGGGTGGTCAGCGTCGCCTGGCTGATGTTCTCGGCAGCCGCCTCGATCCACTCCCAGTCGGAGTGGGAGCCGGGGCCGTAGTTCAGCGACCCGCCGGCGAGGCCGTCGCCGTGCGCGACCTCGATCGCGTCGACGCCGGCCGCGTCGAGAGCGGCGACGATCCGCGCGACGTCCGCCGGCTCGATCCGGTGCCGGATCGCGTGCATGCCGTCGCGCAGGGTGACGTCCTGGACGTAGAGGTTGACGGGGTTGGTGTCGGGGCTGTTCACGGGGCCACCTCGGCGGGGACTCGGTCGGACTGGTCGGTGGTCGCACGCGGCAGGCGCTCGGCGATCGCCTCGGCGGTGCGCAGGGCGGCGGAGGTCATGATGTCGAGGTTGCCGGCGTACGCGGGCAGGTAGTGCGCGGCGCCCTCGACCTCGAGGAAGACGCTCACCCGGGTGGTCACCGGCGCGGCGCCCTCGGGCAGCAGCGTGTGCACCGGCTCGCCCTCGGGGATCGGGGTGAACTGCACCTCCTGCTTGAGGCGGTAGCCGGGGACGTAGGTGGCGACCTCCTTGACCATCTGCTCGATGGAGTCGCGGATCGCGTCGTGGTCGGCGTCGCCGATCAGGCAGAACACCGTGTCACGCATGATCAGCGGCGGCTCGGCGGGGTTGAGGATGATCACCGCCTTGCCGCGCTGGGCGCCGCCGACCTTCTCGATGCCGGCCGCGGTGGTCTCGGTGAACTCGTCGATGTTGGCCCGCGTGCCCGGGCCGGCCGAACGGGAGGAGATCGAGGCGACGATCTCGGCGTACGCCACCGGGGTGATCCGCGAGATCGCGTGCACCATCGGGATCGTCGCCTGGCCGCCGCAGGTCACCATGTTGACGTTGTCGGCGCCGGAGTCGAGGTGCTCGTCCAGGTTGACCGGGGGTACGACGTACGGGCCGATCGCCGCCGGCGTGAGGTCCACGAGCTTCTTGCCATACGGCGCGAGCTTCTCGGCGTTGACGAGGTGGGCCTTGGCGGAGGTGGCGTCGAAGACGATGTCGATGTCCTCGAAACCGTCCATGCCGATCAGGCCGTCGACCCCCTCGTGGGTGGTCGGCACCTTCAGCCGGGCGGCGCGGGCGAGGCCGTCGGAGTCCGGGTCGATGCCCACCATCGCACCCATCTCGAGGGTGTCGGAGAGCCGGAGCACCTTGATCATCAGGTCGGTGCCGATGTTGCCGGAGCCGATCACGGCGACTTTGGTCTTCGTCATCACTGGTCCTTGTCGGAGAAGGTTGCGGTCACCGAGCCGAGCGAGGAGATCTCGGCGCGGACGGTGACACCGGGGGGAGCGGCCACCATGGGCCCGAGGGCGCCGGAGAGCACGACCTGCCCGGCGCGCAGCGGCTCGCCGAACTCGCGTGCGGTGCGCGCCAACCACAGGAGCGCTTCGAGGGGATCGCCGAGACAGGCGGCGCCGTTGCCCTCGGAGACGAGCTCGTCGTCGACGTACATCCGCATCGCGACGTCGACCGGCTCGAACTCGCTGAGCGGCACCTTGCGGTCGCCGAGCACGTAGAGGCCGCTGGAGGCGTTGTCGGCGACCGTGTCGGTGATCCGGATGTCCCAGCCGGCGACCCGGCTGTCGACGATCTCCAGCGCGGCGACCGCGTGGTCGACCGCGGCACGCACGCCGGGGATGTCGAGGTCGTCCTCGTCGAGGTCGGCGCCGAGCACGAACGCGACCTCCGCCTCGGCCTTGGGCTGCAGCAGCCGGTGACTGGGCACCTCGGGCATCCCCGAGACGTCCATGTCCTCGAAGAGCACGCCGAAGTCCGGCCGGTCGACGCCGATCTGCTGCTGCACCGCCGGTGAGGTCAGCCCGATCTTGCGGCCGACGATCCGGGCGCCGTCGGCGATCCGGCGTTCGGTGAGCCGCTGCTGCACGGCGTAGGCAAGGTCGATGTCGGTCTCGCCGAGCAGGTCGCGGACCGGCGGGCACGGGGCGCTGTCGCGGGTCGCGGTCTCGAGCCGGGCCGCGGCCTCGGCGACCACGGTCTCGCGAGAGATGTCGGTGGGGGCTGTCATGGGGTCCTCTGGTGTCGGGGTTGCGGACCCAGCGTGGACGGGTACGTCGCCCCGTGACCACGACGACGTTCCGGTGAGCGGAACGCCTCCTCGGTGTCTACCGCGTGCCGGCACCGCCCGCCACCGCGGCGGACCTAGTGCGGCTCGGAGCCGCCGGCCACCTCGTAGGACCACAGCTCGCTGTGCAGGCCGACCGGCTTCCGGGAGGCGTCGGACGCGCCGGACGCGCCGGCCGCGTCCGAGTGTCCGTGCCCGTGCCCGTGGCCCGCCTCCGGACCGCTGCCTGCGCGGTGACCGTGCGCGAAGGACGGCGAGCTCACCCACGCGTCGAACGCGGCCTCGTCGCGCCAGCGCGTGATCACCAGCCAGGTGGTGCGGTCGTCGGTCGGCTTCAGCAGCTCGAACCCTTCGAAGCCGTCCTGGTCGTCCACGGCGTCGGCTCGAGCGGCGAACCGGCGGGCGAGCTCGTCGCCGCTGTCGGCAGGGACCGTGATCGCGTTGATCTTGATGACGCTCATGCCGCGATCATGCCAGGGCGGCCGCGAGACCCGCGGCTCGCTGCCGGGCGGGTGGGCGCCGACGTGTGATCGGTGACTCGTCGGCGCGGTCTGGCCACGGCAGGGGCACTTGTCGGGCAGACTGTTCACCCGTGGACTTCAGGGAATTCCGGCGGCTCCGGGCGGGGCTGATCATCAACCTGCCCGCCGCCCGAGGGGAGATCCTCGAGTCGGCGGCGACCCGGTTGCGCAACCGGCTCCAGGCGAGCGCGATGTTCGCCGACGTGGAGGTCGAGGCCACCGAGGACGAGGACCAGCTGCTCATCTCGATGCTGAAGTACCGGCCCGGCACCCCGGCCCGGCAGGTGACCAGCTTCCTCGAGGCGATCTGGGTGACGACGCTGCGGCTGCCGGGGCTCGACGCGTTCAGCTTCCTGGTCGAGGACGGCCACGTCGAGCTGGAGTCGGTGACCGGTGACCGGGAGGCCAGGTACTTCATCACGCTCCACCTGATCGCCCAGGAAGGCACGGAGGAGGACTTCGCGCGCCGGCCCACCGTGCCCGAGGAGTCGACGCTGCCCGACCCGCTGCCGATACCCGACCCGCTGGAGACCGAACCGGGTCGGCGCAAGAAGGAGCGACGCCGGCTCTGGCTCCGCAGCTGAGTCGGGCTCACGCGCGCGTCGCTGCCCCTCAGCGCGCCGGCAGCAGCCGCCGGGTCGCCTCGTCGAGCATCTCGAGCGCGTCGTCGACGTCGCGCCCGGCCGCCACGCCGACCATCGCGCCGAGGAACAGCGAGCTGAGGATCCGCGAGGTGGAGGCGAGCTCCTCGTCGGTGTAGCCGGAGTGGTCGCCGGCACGCAGCGTGTCGCCGATCCAGGCGGCCCGCTCGGGGCCGAAGCCGACGAGCCCCTCGACCTCGGCCAGGGCGGGCGCGCTGCCGACGTACGCCCGATAGAGCGCCTGGTACAGCAGCGGCTTGCGGGCCGCCTCGCGCATGATCCGGCCGAACACCTCGGCGAGCCGGTCGGCGGGGCTGTCGCCCTCGGGCTGCCGCTGCCGGAAGCGCTCGGTGGAGCGGCCACCCAGGGTCATCAGGGCCTCGACGAGCAGCTGGTCCTTGGAGCTCACGTGCTGGTAGGCCGTCGGCACCGAGACACCGGCCCGCGCGGCGACCTGCCGGATCCCCACGGCGTCGTACCCGCCCTCGGTGGCGAGCTCGATCGCGGCGTCGATCAGCCGGTCCCGCGTGGCTGCCCGCGCGGGGGAGAGCACACGCTGCACGACTCGGCCCTGGGATCCGGCTTCCATGGGCGCCAGCGTAGACGCCGCGACGCCCCGTCGCCAGACAGGTGTCGAACAGGCGAGTAGACAGATGGTTGACACATGTCTACTCGCGATGGTGGACTGCCGGTCGAGCCATCGAGAGCGAGGACCCATGGACCTTCGGGAGACGCCCGCCCAGCAGCAGCTGCGCAAGGAGCTGCGCGGCTACTTCGCGAGCCTGCTGTCCCAGGAGGAGCGCCGCAGCGTCGGCGAGGCCGGTGTCGGCGGCGACCGGTTCCGCGAGGTGGTCCGGATGCTCGGCCGCGACGGCTGGCTCGGCATCGGCTGGCCCACCGAGTACGGCGGGCAGGGCCGCTCGATCGAGGAGCAGTACGTCTTCTTCGACGAGGTGCAGCGGGCCGGACTGCCGTTCCCGTTCGTCACCGTGAACACCGTCGGCCCGACCCTGATGGAGTACGGCACCGCGGAGCAGAAGCAGCGGTACCTCCCCGGCATCCTCAACGGCGACATCGTCTTCGCGATCGGCTACACCGAGCCCGACGCCGGCACCGACCTCGCCTCGCTGAAGACCAAGGCGGTCCGCGACGGGGACCACTTCGTCGTCGACGGCCAGAAGATCTTCACCAGCGGCGCGAACACCGCCGACTTCGTCTGGCTCGCCGCGCGCACCGACCCCGACGCGCCGAAGCACAAGGGGATCTCGATCCTGATCGTGCCCACCGACGACCCCGGCTTCAGCTTCAGCCCGATCCAGACCGTCGGCGGCATGGTGGTCACCGCGACGTACTACACCGGCATCCGGGTCCCGGCCGGCAACGTCGTCGGCGAGGTCGACGGCGGCTGGCGGCTGATCACCGCCCAGCTCAATCACGAGCGGATCGGCCTGGCTGCCCTCGGCGGCCGGATGATCCAGCTGTGGGAGCGCACCCTGGAGTGGGCCAAGGAGACCGGCGTGATCAACCGGCCGTGGGTCCAGCAGGAGATGGCCCGCACCTACGCCAAGCTCGAGGCGATGCGGCTGATGAACTGGAAGATGACCGCCGCCGTCGCCGAGGGCACGCTCACCGGCGCCACCGCGGGCGCGGCGAAGACCTACGGCACCGAGACCCACATCGACGTGCAGCGCACGCTCACCCAGGTGCTCGGCGCCGCCGGCCGGGTCCGCCCCGAGTCGCCCGGAGCGGTGCTCGCCGGCCAGATCGAGCAGCTCTCCCGTCAGGGCATCGTGAACACCTTCGGCGGCGGGGTCAACGAGGTGCTCCGGGACATGGTCGCCAGCCAGGGCCTCGGCCTCCCGCGAGGTGCCCGATGACGTCGTACGACGAGCGCCTGGCCGCCTTCGAGGGACGGCAGCTGGTCTCCTTGAAGCCGGGGCAGGACCCGGTCAACGTGCCGATGATCCGGCACTGGGTCGAGGCGATGGAGGACGCCAACCCGGTCTACCTGTCCGACGAGGCGGCGCGCGCGACCGGGCGGGAGGGGATCGTGGCGCCGGCGTCGATGATGCAGGCGTGGACGATGCGCGGCTACGCCGCCACGGTGAACCCCGCCCAGCAGGACCCGGCGTTCACCGAGCTGATCGCGCTGCTGGACGAGGGTGGCTACACCTCGGTGGTGGCGACCGACTCCGAGTTCGACTTCCACCGCGAGGTGCGGCCCGGGGACCACCTGGGTGCCGAGGAGGTGGTCGAGTCGATCTCCCCGGAGAAGTCGACCGCGCTCGGGGTGGGCCGGTTCGTCACCACCGTGCGCACCTACCGCGACCAGGCCGGCGAGGTCGTCGCCACCCAGCGCTGGCGCACCCTGCGGTTCCGGCCCAAGGCGGTCTCGACGGGCTCGACCACCGGGGTCTCGACCCTTCGACGGGCTCAGGGCGCCGCGGGCTCGACCACCGACGTCTCGACCACTGAAACCGGCTCGACCACCGAAGGCGCGCTGCGGCCGCGGCCAGCGGTCAACCCGGACAACCAGTTCTGGTTCGACGGGGCGATGGAGAAGCGGCTGCTGATCCAGCGCTGCGCCTCGTGCAAGACGCTGCGCCACCCACCCGGACCGTGCTGCCCGGAGTGCCGGTCCTTCGACTGGGACACCGTGGAGGCGTCCGGCCGCGCGACCCTCTACAGCTACGTCGTCGCCCACCACCCCAAGCACCCGGCGTTCGAGTACCCGCTGCTCGTCGCGGTCGTCGAGCTCGAGGAGGGCACCCGCCTGATCACCAACCTCGTCGACGTCGAGCGCGACGAGGTGCGGATCGGCATGCCGCTGGAGCTCACCTGGCTCGAGGCCGACCCGGAACTGACCCTGCCGGTGTTCCGGCCCGCAAACATCGAGGAGCACTGATGGACTTCCACCTCGACGAGGAGCTGCTCGCCGTCCAGGGACTGGCCCGCGACATCCTCACCGACCGGGCCGGCACCGAGCGGGTGCGCGCTGTCGAGCAGACCGAGACCCGCGTCGACGACTCGCTGCTGGCCGACCTCGCCCGGGCCGGGCTCCTCGGCATCGCCCTGCCGGAGGAGCACGGCGGGGCCGGGCTCGGGCTCGGCGGCCTGTGCGTGCTGCTCGAGGAGCAGGGCCGCACCGTCGCACCGGTCCCGCTGTGGTCGGCCGGTGTCGCCGGCCTGGCGGTCGCCGCGCACGGCAGCGAGTCCCAGCGCGCGCAGCTGCTGCCCGCGCTCGTCGACGGCTCGCTGCGGCTGACGCTCGCCGTCGAGGAGTACGACGGAGCACACCCCGCCTCGCCGCGCTGCACGGCCACCCCGTCGGACGGCGGCTGGACGATCGAGGGCACCAAGGCCGTCGTACCGTCCGCGGCCTGGGCGTCCAAGGCGCTGGTCTCGGCGACGACGCCGGAGGGGCCCGCGCTGTTCCTGCTCGACCTCGACGCCGAGGCGGTGGCCGTCGAGCTCACCGAGACCACCAGCCGCGACCGCGCGGCGAACCTCCGTCTCACCGGCGCGCCGGCCGAGCTGCTCGGCGAGCCGGGTGGATCGACGGTGTCGTGGGTGCTCGACCGGGCCGCCGTCGCGCTCGCAGCGATCCAGGTCGGGGTCGCCGAGGGTGCGCTCCGGCTCGCGGCGGCGTACCTCTCCGAGCGGCAGCAGTTCGGCCGCCCGCTGGCGACCTTCCAGGCCGTGCAGCACCAGCTCGCTGACTGCTACATCAACATCGACGCGATGCGGGTGACCCTGTGGCAGGCGGTCACCTCCCTCGAGGACGAGACCACGGTCGCCGGTGCTGAGCGGGCGGTGCTCGTCGCGAAGTGGTGGGCCGACCAGGCCGGGCTCGACGTCGTGCACCGCGTGCAGCACCTGCACGGCGGGATCGGCGTGGACGTCGACTACCCGGTGCACCGGTACTTCCTGTGGGGCAAGCAGATCGCGACGACGCTCGGCGGTTCGGCCGCCGCGCTCGCCGACCTCGGTGCCCGGCTCGCCGTCGAGGAGGTGGCATCGTGACCGCACTCGCACCGACGCGCTCCGCGAGCGAGGTCACGGTCGGGGAGACGCTGCCCGAGCTGTCGATCCCGATCACCCGGACGCTCATCGTCGCCACGGCGATCGCCAGCCGCGACTACCAGGACGTGCACCACGACCCCGAGCTCGCCCGGGAGCGGGGTTCGAAGGACATCTTCATGAACATCCTCACCAGCAACGGCCTGGTCGACCGCTACGTCACCTCGTGGGCGGGACCGGGGGCGGTCGTGAAGCGGATCCGGATCCGGCTCGGGGCGCCGAACTACCCCGGGGACACGATGGTGATGTCCGGGTCGGTCTCCTCCGTCGAGGGCGACCAGGTGGAGATCACGGTCCGCGGCGAGAACAGCCTCGGGGCGCACGTCACCGGCACGGTCGTCGTACAGCTGCCGGGGTCTCGACAGGCTCGACCACCGGAGGCGGCTCGACCGGCGGGGGCGGGCACATGAGCGCGCTGAACGGGGCCGCCGCGATCGTCGGGATCGGCGCGACGGAGTTCTCCAAGGCGTCCGGCCGCAGCGAGCTGCAGCTGGCCTGCGAGGCCGTGGTCGCCGCCCTCGACGACGCCGGCATCGAGCCGTCGGAGGTCGACGGCATGGTGACCTTCACCGCCGAGTCGAGCTCGGAGATCCACGTCGCGCGCAACACCGGCATCGGCGACCTCACCTTCTTCTCCCGCGTGCCGCACGGCGGGGGAGCGGCCTGCGGCACGGTCGCCCAGGCGGCCGCGGCGATCGCGACCGGGATGGCCTCGGTCGTGGTCTGCTGGCGGGCGTTCAACGAGCGCTCCGGCGAGCGCTACGGGCTCGGGCAGGCGCACCGGCCGGTCGACACCAGCGCCGACCGCGCGGCGTACTCCTGGATGACCCCCTACGGCCTGTCCACCCCCGCGCAGTGGGTGGCGATGTTCGCCCAGCGCTACATGCACGAGTACGGCGCCACCTCGGAGGACTTCGGACGCGTCGCCGTCGTGGACCGCAAGCACGCCGCGACGAACCCGAACGCGTGGTTCTACCAGCGGCCGATCACGCTCGAGGAGCACCAGGCCTCGCGCTGGATCGCCGAGCCGCTGCACCTGCTCGACTGCTGCCAGGAGACCGACGGCGGCCAGGCGATGGTGCTGGTGTCGGCCGAGCGCGCCAGGGACCTGCCGAACAAGCCCGCCTACGTGCTCGCCGGCGCGCAGGGTTCCGGCCGGGACCAGCAGATGATGACGTCGTACTACCGGCCCTCGATCTCCGGCATCCCCGAGATGGGCCTGGTCGGCGACCAGCTCTGGGCGCAGAGCGGGCTGGGCCCGGCGGACATGCAGGCCGCGGTCCTCTACGACCACTTCACCCCGTTCGTGCTGCCCCAGCTCGAGGAGCTCGGCTTCTGCGGCCGCGGCGAGGCGGCCGGGTTCATCGCCGACGGCAACCTCGAGCTCGGCGGCCGGCTGCCGACGAACACCCACGGCGGCCAGCTCGGCGAGGCCTACCTGCACGGCATGAACGGGATCGCCGAGGCGGTCCGGCTGGTCCGCGGCACGTCGGTCAACCAGCCGTCCGACGTGTCGAACGTCGTCGTCACCGCCGGCACCGGCGTGCCGACCAGCGGCCTGGTGCTCGGCGCCTCCGTCTGACCACCCGCCCGGCCGGCGCCGAGCCGGCGTTGGGCGCTCTGGTGAGGCGGTCTCGCGTCGGTTCGACTTCTCGACCGCCGGCGCCGTTCGAACATGCAGCTGGCCCAAGTTGTGGGCCGTCCCAGGCGTGACCGCAGATGCGAAGTGCCCTGGCTGCATGTTCGCCGGTCGCTCCAGCGTGCGCCGGTCGTCTCGCCTTCTGACACGTCCGGACGGGTCTATCCGGAAGTCGTTGCTGTGGCGCAGGCCACGTGCTATACATCACGTGTTCGTTATGGAAACTTTTGTGCGCGATGCGAACAGGAGTCGGTGAGTCGTCGTACGACCCTCCGGTCCGCTCCGAACGCCTCTCTCGGGATGACTTCTTCCATCTGACCTTGCAGAAGGGTTTCGACGTGAGTGACACACCTATGAGCGGCCTGGACCGGCGCGGCTTCCTCCGCGGCATCGGGCTCGGTGCGGCGGCCCTCGGCGGCACCTCGCTGCTGAACGCCTGCGGCGGGCTGAAGGGCACCGGGGCCTCGGCCTCCGACGTGCTGAAGATCGGCTACGTCAGCCCGCAGACCGGTCCGCTGGCCGGCTTCGCGATGGCCGACAACTTCGTGGTCAAGCAGATCAACGAGGCGGTCAAGGGCGGGATCACCGCCGGCGGCAAGAAGCGCAAGATCGAGATCGTCGTCAAGGACACCCAGTCGGACCCGAACCGCGCCACCGAGGTCACCCGGGAGCTGATCAACAGCGACAAGGTCGACCTGATCGTCGGCTCCTCCACGCCCGACACCACCAACCCGGTCGCCGACCAGTGCGAGGCCAACGGCATCCCCAACGTCACCACGATCGCCCCGTGGGAGGCCTGGTTCTACGGCCGGGGCGCCAAGGACGGCGACTCGTTCAAGTACTCCACGATGTTCTTCTTCGGCATGCAGCAGTTCGCTGAGTGCTTCTTCCCGATGTGGGACCGGATGGGCGTCAGCAGCAAGGACGTCGCGGCGCTGTGGCCCAACGACAGCGACGCGAACGCCTTCCGTGAGGGCCTCGGCGCGATGATGAAGGAGCAGGGCTACAACCCGGTCGACCCGGGCGCCTACCAGAACGGCACCACCGACTTCACCGCGCACATCAACAAGTTCAAGAAGTCCGGCGCCGAGCTGTTCACCTGCACCCCGATCCCGCCGGACTTCCAGACCTTCTGGAAGCAGTCGCAGCAGCAGGGCTTCCGGCCCAAGCTCGCCACGGTCGCGAAGGTCATGCTCTTCCCGTCGGAGGCGGAGGCGCTCGGCCCGCTGAGCAAGAACATCGCCACCGACATCTGGTGGAGCCCCTTCCACCCCTACGAGTCCGCGCTGGACGGCACCAGCGCCAAGGACCTCGCGGACACCTTCGCCGCGGACACCGGCAACCAGTGGACCCAGGCCCTCGGCTCGATCTACTCGCTGTTCGAGATCGCCGTCCAGGCCTTCAAGGACGCCGACGACCCGAAGGACCGTGACGAGGTCGCCAACAACCTGCAGAACATGAAGATCAGCTGCATGAGCGGCGAGCTCGACTTCACCGCCGGTCCGCAGCCGGGCATTGCGATCCAGCACCCGGTCGGTGGCCAGTGGCGCGAGGGCACCGACTTCCCGTGGGACATCGCGATCGTGGACAACAGCGCCAACACCGCCGTACCGGTCGGTGGGGACCTGCTGCCCACCAACGCGTGATGGCCCCAGGCTCGCACCAGGGGGCGCCGGCCCAGACCTCGCCGGCGCCCGGCCTGCTCGCGCTCGAGGGCATCGACAAGAGCTTCGGCCGAGTCACCGTCGCGACGCAGCTCGAGCTCAGCGTCGCGCCGGGGCAGACCCTCGGCATCGTGGGGCCCAACGGGGCCGGCAAGTCGTCGCTGTTCGCGATGATCTCCGGCGACCTTCGCCCCGACGCCGGCCGGGTGTGGTTCGACGGCGAGGACGTCACGGGCGTGTCCGCCTTCGCCCGCACCCGGGCGGGGATCGGTCGCACCTACCAGGTGCCCCGGCCCTTCGAGCACCTCACGGTGTTCGAGAACGTCCTGGTCTGCAGCCACCAGGGCGCGGGCCTGAAGGGCAAGGACGCCTGGCAGTCCGCGCTCGACGTCCTCGAGCGCATCGGCCTGGCCGACCTCGCCAACACCCCGGCGGGTCGGCTGGGCCTGCTCCAGCGCAAGCGCCTGGAGGTGGCCCGTGCGCTCGGCACCGGCCCCAAGCTGCTGCTGCTCGACGAGGTCGCCGGCGGCCTCACCGACCCCGAGGTGGCCGAGCTGGTCGAGGTGGTCCGCGGGCTGCACGCCGAGGGCCTGGCGATCGTGTGGATCGAGCACGTCGTGCACGCGCTGGTGCGCACCGTCGACCGGATGGTGTGCCTGGCCGGCGGCGTGGTCGTCGCCGATGGCACGCCGCAGGAGGTGCTCGCCGACGCGAACGTCCGCGAGCTCTACCTCGGCAGCGGCCCGGAGACCGACGTCGACATCGAGGAGACGCCATGAGCCTGCTCTCGGTGCGCGACCTCGACGTCCGCCACGGCCAGCTGCGCGCGGTGCGCGACTTCGACCTCGACGTCGCGCAGGGCGAGGTGATCGCGGTGATCGGCGCCAACGGCGCGGGCAAGTCCACGCTGCTGCGCGCTCTGGCCGGCAGCATCACCCCGCACGCCGGCACGATCCACCTCGACGGCCGCGACATCACCAGGATGCCCGCCTACAGCCGCGTCGCGGAGGGCATCGCGCTGGTCCCCGAGGGGCGCAGGCTGTTCCCGTCGCTCACGGTCGAGGAGAACCTGCTCACCGGCACCTACCGCAAGCGGCCCGGCCCCTGGTCGGTGTCCCGGGTCTACGAGCTCTTCCCGTGGATGGCCGACCGGCGCAAGCAGAGCGCCGCCCAGCTGTCGGGTGGCGAGCAGCAGTCGGTCGCGATCGGCAGGGCGCTGGTGTCCAACCCCGACCTGCTGCTCATCGACGAGCTGTCCCTGGGTCTGGCGCCGGTCATCGTGCGCCGGATCTACCAGACCCTGCCCGAGATCGTCGCCGCCGGTACGACGGCGCTGATCGTCGAGCAGGACGTGTCGCAGGCGATGCGGGTCGCCGACCACGTGCACTGCCTGCTCGAGGGGAGGACTGTGCTCTCCGGACGACCCGACGAGCTCAGCGCCGACCAGGTCGAGCAGGCCTACTTCGGCATCGGTGCCGAGCTGGCTCGAGGAGAGAACTAGTGGACTGGCTCAACGCCGTCATCCAAGGCCTGCTGCTCGGCGGCCTCTACGCACTGTTCGCCACCGGACTGTCGCTGATGTTCGGGGTGATGCGGATCGTGAACCTCGCCCACGGCGACCTCGCGATCGTCGCGTCGTTCCTGGCCCTCGCGATGGTCAGCGGCACCGGGCTGCCGATCTGGGTGGTGCTCGTGGTGACCGTGCCGCTGTTCGCGGCGCTCGGCTACCTCACCCAGCGGGTGCTGCTGCAGCGCAGTCTCAGCGCCGGACCGCTGGCCACGCTGCTGGTCACCTTCGGGCTCTCGATCGTGATCCAGAACCTGCTGCTGGAGATCTTCTCCGCCGACACCGAGACCCTCGACGGCGGCTCGTTCGACACCGGTGCGTTCGAGATCACCGAGCAGATCTCGCTGCCCTACCTCTCGCTGGCCACCTTCGTGCTCGCGGTCGTGGTGCTGGTCGCGATCCAGCTGTTCCTCGCCCGCACCGGCCTGGGCCGGATGCTGCGCGCGTCGTCCGACGACCGCGACACCGCCACGCTGGTCGGCGCCGACAGCCGGCACGTGTACGGCGTCGCGACGGCGATCGCGTTCGGCACGGTGGCGCTGGCCGGCCTGATGATGGCGATGCGCTCCTCCTTCGACCCGTCGATGGGCCCGTCCCGGCTGCTGTTCGCCTTCGAGGCGGTCGTGATCGGTGGCCTCGGCTCGCTGTGGGGCACGCTCATCGGCGGCCTCGTGCTCGGGCTGACCCAGTCGATCGGTGCCCAGATCGACCCGGCGCTGACCATCCTCGCCGGACACCTCGTCTTCCTGGCCGTGCTGGCGTTCCGGCCGCAGGGCCTCATCCCCGGACGGGCCTCATGACCCTCACAGAGACCCTGACCGACGCCGCCCGCGGCGCGGTCACCGTACGCCGGGCGGCACGCTCCTACCGGATGACGGCCGGCGTGATGCTCCTCGGTGTCGCCGTGCTCGCAGCGCTGCCGTTCCTGGTCTTCGCCACCGTCACCGACGCGCTGGTGAACCTGTTCGTGCTCGTCGTGCTCGCCAGCATGTGGAACCTGCTGGCCGGGTTCGGTGGCCTGGTCTCGGTGGGCCAGCAGGCCTACGTCGGCATCGGCGCCTACTCGGTCATCGCGTTCGCTGACATGGGCGTGCTGCCCTACCTGGCCGTCCCGCTCGCCGCCCTCACCGCGGCGGTGTTCGCGGTCCCGACCTCGTGGCTGGCCTTCCGGCTGCGCGGCGACTACTTCGCCGTCGGCACCTGGGTGATCGCCGAGGTCTACCGCCTGCTGGTGGTCCGGGTCGACGCGCTCGGGGGCGGCAGCGGCAAGTCGCTGACCGGGCTGTCGGACTTCGACCAGGCGATGCGCGGGGCGCTGACCTACTGGGTCGCGCTGGGCCTCGCGCTCGGGTCGGTGCTGGTGGTCTACCTGCTGCTGCGCTCCCGGCTCGGCCTGTCCCTGATGGCGGTGCGTGACGAGGAGACCGCGGCCAACGCCGTCGGCATCAACGTCGGCCTCGCCAAGCGGATCGTCTACCTCGTCTCCGCGGCAGGGTGCGGGGCCGCCGGTGCGGTGATCGTGATCGCCTCGCTCAGCGTGAACCCCGATGCGATCTTCGACGTGCAGTGGTCGGCGTACATGATCTTCATCGTCGTGATCGGCGGGATCGGCTACATCGAGGGGCCGCTGCTCGGCGCGGTGGTCTTCTTCGCCCTCCAGCAGACTCTGGCCGACTACGGCTCGTGGTACCTCGTGCTGCTCGGCCTGATCGGCATCCTGGTCGCGATCCGGCTGCCCCGCGGCCTGTGGGGGCTGTTCTCCGACCGCACCTCGATCTCGCTGTTCCCCGTCGGCTACTACGTGGACCGGAGGGGGCGTGCTGATGAGTGACCTCGGTGACCTCACGCTGGTCGAGGCGGCCGCCGCCGTCCGCGACGGCGAGCTCTCCCCGGTCGAGCTGACCGAGCACCACCTCGCCCGGATCGAGGAGACCGAGCCGGTGCTGCACGCCTACGCATGCGTGGACGCCGACGGCGCCCGGTCCCAGGCGCGCGCGGCCGAGCAGGCGGTGCGGCGCGGCGAGCGGCTCGGTCCGCTGCACGGCGTGCCCGTCGGGGTGAAGGACCTCATCGACACCGCCGGGCTGCGTACGACGTACGGCTCACCGCGCTTCGCCGACCACGTGCCGCTGCACGACGCCACCGCCGTCTCGCGGCTGCGCGCCGCGGGTGCGGTGCTCCTCGGCAAGCACCGCACCCACGAGCTGGCCTGGGGCGGGCGCACGGACAGCGCGTTCTACGGACCCACGCACAACCCCTACCGGCACGGGCACATCCCCGGCGGGTCGTCCGGCGGCTCGGCGGCCTCGGTCGCGGCCGGCAGCTCGCTGGGCTCACTGGGCACCGACACCGCCGGCAGCGTGCGGATCCCCGCGGCGCTCAGCGGCTGTGTCGGCTACAAGCCGACCCGCGGGCTGGTCAGCCTGCACGGGGTGATGCCGCTCGCGCCGAGCCTGGACCACCTCGGGGCGCTCGGGCGCACCGTCGCCGACGCGGCCGCGCTCGTCGCCGCCGTCGCCGGCCACGACCCCGCCGACCCGCGCACGCTCGCCGACCAGGTCCCGGCGCTCAGCGGGGAACCGGCCGACCCGTCGAACCGGATGCGGGTCGGCTGGCTCGGCGGATGGTTCACCGCGGTGCTCGACGACCGGGTCCGGACGGAGTACGAGTCCATCCGTGCCCGGCTCGAGAAGACGGGCGTGGAGACGGTCGACGTGGAGGTCCCCGACGAGCCGGCGATGACCGAGGCGGTGCTCACCCGGATCCTCGCCGAGGCCGGCGCGATCCACCGGCGAACGTTCGAGTCCGACCCGGGCGGCTTCGGTGCCGACATCGCCGAGCTGATGCGCCTGCCCGCGCCGACGCCCGCGCGGCTGGCGCACACGGAGGCGGTGATCAGCCGGTTCAGCGCGGTGCTGCACACCGCCCTGGAGAGCTGCGACGTGCTGGTCGCGCCGACCGAGCCGACGCTCGCGCCGGAGATCGGAGCGACCACCGTCGAGGTCGGCGGGAAGGTGCTCCCGGTCGAGCTCGTCCTGACCCGGCTCACCTCGCCGTTCGACGCGACCGGGCTCCCGGCGGTCTCGGTGCCGGTCGCGCTGGTCGACGGCCTCCCGGTCGCGGTCCAGGTCGTGGGCCGCCGGCTCGACGACGCGACCGCCCTCGGCGTGGCCCGGCTCGTCGAGCAGCTCGTCCCGCGCATCCCGCGCCCCCAGGTCGAAGGAGGAGGACGTCAGTGAGCGTGAAGGTCAAGGCAGCGGTCGTGGAGGAGCCGCACGGCGACTTCCGGATCGAGCAGCTCGAGCTCGACGAGCCCGGCCCCGGTGAGGCGCTGGTGCGGGTCGTGGCCACCGGTATCTGCCACACCGACGAGATCACCCGGCACGGCGACCTGCCGATGCCGTTCCCCGGCGTGCTCGGCCACGAAGGTGCCGGCGTCGTCGAGGCCGTCGGCGAGGGGGTCACCAAGGTCCGTCCCGGCGACCACGTCGTGATCGGCTGGCCGTCGTGCGGCAGCTGCCGCAACTGCCTCGACGGTGAGCCGCGCTACTGCGCCCGGCTCGGGGAGGCGCTCTGCGGCGGTGGCCGGCTGCTCGGTCCCCGCGCCGGCGAGACCGCGCTGCGCCGCGAGGACGGGTCGCCGGTGCACAGCCACTTCTTCGGCCAGTCGTCGTTCGCCAGCCATGCCCTGACGTGGGCCGAGTCGCTGGTCGTCGTACCCCCGACCGCGCCGCTGGAGATCCTCGGCCCGCTCGCGTGCGGCATCTCGACCGGGGCCGGTGCGGTGCTCAACACGCTGCGGCCGACGCCTGGGAGCAGCCTGGTGGTGTACGGCGCCGGCGCCGTGGGGCTCAGCGCCGTGATGGCCGCCCGCCTCACCCCGGCGACCCGGATCATCGCCGTGGACCTGCACGACAGCCGGCTGGAGACCGCCACCGAGCTCGGCGCGACGCACGTCGTGAACGCCGGGCGGCAGGACCCGGTCGCGGCGGTGCAGGAGATCTGCGGCGGTCCGGCCGACTACTCGCTGGAGTGCACGGGCAACGTCGACGTGCTCCGGCAGGCCGCCGACTCCGTCGGCATGCTCGGCACCTGCGTGCTCATCGGCGGGGCTCCCGCGGGCGCGGAGTTCTCCCTCGACCACCTCACCACCCTGTGGGGGAAGCGGATCGTGGGCACCTTGGGCGGCAGCGGCCGCAGTGACACGCTGATCGGGACCTTGGTCGACCTGCACGCGCAGGGCCGGTTCCCGTTCGACCGGATGGTCCGGTTCTTCGAGCTCGACCAGATCGACGACGCCCTGGCAGCAAGCCACCGGGGGGACGTACTCAAGCCGGTGCTGCGGATGAGCTCCGCGGGCCACGACTAGAAGGGAGCGCGCTGTGGGACTTCTCGACAGCGTCGAATGGCAGGGCAACATCTTCAAGGGCGGCAAGTGGCAGCCCGGTCGCGGTGGTGACTACGCCGTCGTCGAGCCGGCCACGGGCGCCCAGCTCGGTCGGATGGGCCAGGCAACGGCCGAGGACGTGGCCGAGGCCGGCAGGATCGCGCTCGACGCGCAGCGGGAGTGGGCGGCGATGCCGCACACCGCCCGCGCGGCGGTGCTGCGCCGAGCCGGTGACCTGTGGGCCCAGCACGCCGAGGAGATCAGCGGCTGGAACGTCCGTGAGGTCGGTGCGGTCCCGGGGATGGCGGGCTTCGCGCTGCACGTGGCGGCCGAGGAGTGCTACGAGGCCGCGGGTCTTCCGGGCCGCGCCATCGGCGAGGTGATCCCCTCGGAGCAGCCGCGGCTGTCCATGGTGCGCCGGATGCCGGCCGGGGTGGTCAGCGTGATCTCGCCGTTCAACGTGCCGATCATCCTGGGCATCCGTTCGGTGGCTCCCGCGCTCGCGCTCGGCAACGCCGTCCTGCTCAAGCCGGACCCGCGCACTGCGGTCACCGGCGGCACCCTGATGGCCCGGATCTTCGAGGAGGCCGGCCTCCCGCCGGGGGTCCTGCAGATGCTGCCCGGTGGCGCCGACGTCGGCGAGGCACTGGTCACCGACCCGTCCGTCCGGGTGATCTCGGTCACCGGCGCCAC
>JBMOMG010000107.1:0-24708 GCA_049323155.1 Actinomycetota bacterium
GCGCGACCAAGGACACCAAGTGGAACACCCGGACAGCGAGGTCCGGCGGCTCGACCGCGCCCTCAGCAGCTCACTCCCCGGCGACCATGATCACGCGAGCGCCACCCACCCCATCGGTGGATCGAGGATAAGTCGCCGGACACGCGGCAGTCCCCATAGGTCTACGGCGGGCGGTCGAACCAGGCGGACACCCCACGTTGCACCCGAGCGGGTACGGTTACCAGGAACTTGGTAGTCGAACACGGAGAGCGACGAACGGCCATGATCTGGGTGCAAGTGTTCCTGATCTTCCTGGGGATCCCCGCGACGATGTTCGTGGTGATCACCTTCGTCGTCATGAGGCTGACCACGTCCCGGGTCCCCGATGGCATCGCCGCCAGGGGGGCTGCCGAGCCGCAAGCGCGGCCAGGTCAGGGCCCGGGTCCCGATAGCCAGCAGCAAGCGGCGGCAGTTGAGGATTCTGCCGAGAACTCCAGCGGTGCGGAAGCCGGCGGTGAGACCTTCGACGTGCCGGATAGCCACCGTAGGCGGACGGAGTCGTAGTGCTCATCCCGCACGATGGGCCTGGTCAGCGTCTGCGTGTCTGTCCGTCGGCTCGGCAGCCGACCATCGTCACCGAGGTCGCCTTGCGCTCGGTCCGCAGCTGTTTCGTCATGGTTACCTCGCGGGGAGCTGAGGAGTCGATCTCGAAGTTCAGCTCACCCACGATGGAGTGGTCTGGCGCGTAGGCGCGCAGGAGGCAGGAGGCGGTGACGTCGGGGTCGCTGCGACGTACGGTGAACGTCGCCTCGGCGCTGTGCTTGCTGGTGATCTCGAAGGCGATCAGCCCGGACTGGACCTGCGGACGCGCGTAGTAGACCATCACCCAGATCAGCCATCCAACGGCAACGGCGGCAGTGACGGCTCCGGCAAGGACCAGCAGCACGTTGACGCCGCGCCCGCGTTGGCGCGCGTACCGGCCGGCGAGGGTGTCGGGTTCGGGGTGCCTCGGCGTGCGTGGCTGCAAGACTTTCACGGCCTTCTCGCACTCGTGTACTCCCAGTGCCACGGTTCAGGCCTCGAGCCGTCGGCGTGTGCCCAGTCCGGGTTCTCCCATCCGAAGGCAGCGGCGTGCTGGCGAAGCCACTGGTGCTCGGCTGAGTCGAAGTTCTCGACTCCGCCGCAGAGGTCCATCGCTACCCCCCATCCGTGGTTGCTGGTCCCCGGGGTTGCCGCCAGCCCCGGTTTGGACGCGGACAGCTGTGACTGTGCCTCGTAGCTGCGGTAGGAGTCGGTGAGACACAGGCCGGTCCCGAACCGGGCCTTGTACTTGTCGTTCAGGCGCCACCAGTCCCGGGCGGCGTCGGGATGAAGGAGGTGGCCGTTGACCGGCAGGCCGCACAGCTCCTCGGCTGGCAGCTGCCCGTTGGGGTGCGCCTGCGCGTCGTCGCGGGGCTTGCACACCTTCACCCAGTCCGGCAGCTGTGGGCGTGCGCCACCGCCGCGGCTGACGCGCTGGGTGCGGCGAGCATCGCTCTCGGTTCCGGGCTCGGGGCGGGCTTCGAGCTCGGCCTTCTCCGCCCGGGTGGGGATCGGGTCGGGGAGGGCTGCAGGCGGTTCGGTGGTGGGCTGTCGGGCAACCGCCGGCTGGCTGGTGCCTGCGGTGGAGACCAGCTGTGCACCACCGAGGACCACGGAGCCGGTGATCGCGACGCTGACCGCCACGCCGGCGCGGCCCCATCGTCGCCGGGCACCTCGGTGAGCTCCCCGCCTGCTGCGGTGCGGCGGGGTGGTGGCCCGGTGTCGCCCCGGTTGCGGTGCAGGAGAAGGCGGACCCGTGCTGCGTCCTGTGCCGCGGTGTCCGATGACTACCTCACGCTTCCTTCCCGGTGGTGTGTCGCAGTTGCGGGCTTCGATGCTCAGATGCCGGCGTAGGAGTGCAGGCCGGTGATCCACATGTTGACCCCGAAGAAGTTGAACAGAAACGCCAGGTATCCGGCCAACGCGAACCAGGCGGCCTTCCTCCCTCGCCACCCGGCGGTTGCCTGGGCGTGGAGGTAGGCGGCGTAGAGGACCCAGGTGATGAACGCCCAGGTCTCCTTCGGGTCCCAGCCCCAGTACCGGCCCCAGGAGTTCTCCGCCCAGATCGCCCCCGCGATCACCGCGAAGGTCCAGATCGGGAAGGCGAACAGGTGCGCGGTGTGGCTGATCTTGTCCAGGGTCGCGGAGCTGGGCAGATGCGCGGCGTAGGAACGCGTTCGCGCGCTCGTGCGGCGTTCGCTGCGGCTCTTGACCTGGTACAGGATCGTGGCGACCGCGCCGACGGTGAAGATCCCGCCGGAGATGATCGCCGCCGCCACGTGGACGACCAGCCAGTAGGAGTTCAGGACCGGCACCAGCGCACCGGCGGGCGTGTAGAGCACGGTGACGGCCAGGCCCAAGGCGAGCAGTACGATCGCGACGACCCAGACCCCGAGGTCACGCACCGGCTGTTTGCGCAGGAACAGCAGATAGGTCGCCACCGCGGCCAGCGCCCCGACGAGCGCGAACTCGTACATGTTGCCCCAGGGGGCGCGCCCGGCGGCCCAGCCCCGGACGAGGACGCTGCCGGCGTGGAGGCCGAAGCCGAGCACGGTCAGCGACGTTCCGATCGCCGCGAGGCGCTCCGGTGGGTGCGTCTCGTCGGTGGCGGTGCGGATGGCGTCTGTCTCCGCGGTGGAACCGGCCCCCACCGTCGCCGGAACCGGCGTGGGCACCGGGGTGCGGGCGGTTGCCCGCTGTGCGGTGTGTGCCGCGTAGGCCAGCATGGCCAGGGCGTAGACGGCGATCGCGGAGTATACGAGGTTGTTGCTGATCTGCGCGAGGGTCTCGAGAGAAGGCATCTGTCTACTCCTGGTCCGGCGTGGGCGAACTCGTGGTGGGGGTGCTTGTGTCGGGTGATGCTGCGATCGCGGCGGCGAGGTCGCCGAGCTCGCCGTCGGGGGCACCGCGGCGGGTCAACGGCATGCCGGCGAGCTCGACCGAGGTGGCTCCTCCCACAGTCTCATCGGTCCGGGCGCGCAGCCAGATCCGGCGCCGGCGGATCATCAGCGACCCGGTCAGACCGACCAGGAGCATGACGGCGGCGACCAGCGAGATCTCCTTGCCGGGGTCGTAGGCGATCTGGAAGTTGGCGAAGCGGGACACGCCGTCGAAGGTGAGACTGCCTTGCCCTTCGGGCAGGGTCATCGTGTCCCCCACGCCCAGGGCTCGCGCGAACGGCTTGCCGTCCTCGCGGACCTGCTCCAGTCCGGTCTTGTCCAAGGTGAACACCGACTGCGGAACACCGTCGGCCATGCCGAGGTCCCCGGTGTAGACGGTGAGGAACAGCTGCGGGTTCAACGCGTCGGGGAAGGCCGAGTAGGGGCCCTGGGGGCCCATCGCACCGGTGGGAAGGAAGAACCCTTCGAAGCCGAGCTGGGTGGGTCGGGCATCGGGTGCCTTGACCACGCCGTCGGAGGCGTAGCTGGCGTCGTTGGGCAAGAAGATCACCGGCCCGGTGAACACCACCTCCCCACGGCCGTCGCGGACGGTGACCTGCGGCGCGTAGCCGTGGCCGGTGAGGAACACCTTGGTCTCGTTGACGTCCAAGGGATGGTTGGGCCGGACGGTGATCTGCTGAGCCGGTGCTCCCGGAGCGGTCTGGTAGGACAGCTCGGCCGCGAACTCGCGAGGCTCACCACGCTTCGGTGCGGCCGTCTCATAGGCCACCCGGAAGTCCTCGAGGGTGAACGAGAACGGCTCGAGGTTGTCGACGTCGGTCAACGCCTTCGGGGAGAACTCGTCGTACTGGGAGGACACGTTGGAGAACCCGGACCGTTCGGCGAGGGCCACCCTGCCTTCGAACCCGAACAGCTGTCCGATGGCGACCCCGAGGAGCAGCACCAGCAGGGAGAGGT
This sequence comes from Actinomycetota bacterium, assembly GCA_049323155.1. GTDB lineage: Bacteria > Actinomycetota > Actinomycetes > Propionibacteriales > Nocardioidaceae > Nocardioides_C. Next base: position 3,918 of record JBMOMG010000107.1, read on the forward strand.
GGAACACCAGGTTGCCCACCTCGCGCAGGTAGCCCCGTTCGGCGCGGACCTGGTCGGTGTCGACGCGGACCCGGAACCCACGCCGGCGCAGCTCCTCGGCCGCCCGAGTGAGGACCTCGTGGGCGGACCGGGTCGTGTGCCAGGCCCGGTGCTCGGGCATCCGTGCCAGGTTCCGCGGGGCCGGGGGCGGGGCAGCTCGGCTGGCTCGCCACAGGCCGGCACACCGCGGCAGCACACAGCCGGTCATGGACACCAGGAGCAGCAGGTAGACCGCTGCGAACCACGGTGAGGAGTAGACCTCGAACAGGTACAACCGGTCCAACCACGGGGCCAGCGTGGGGTTGTCGCGGGTGAACCGGATCACCGCACCCGGGTCGCTGGACACCCCGCGTTGCGGCAGCACCGAACCGGGGATCGCGGCCAGCGCGAGCAGCGCCAGCAGGATCAGCGCGGTCCGCATCGAGGTGAGGGTGCGCCACGCCCAGCGGCCCCACCCCCAGCCGTGACCGGTGCCGGTGGAGTCGGTCAGGGACCGCGGCGGCCCGGCCGGGTCCTCAGGCCCGGTCGCCTGGCCGGCGGTGGAGTCAGCCGGGTATCCGGTCTGGGTCATGGCTGGTCACCCCCTCCGCCGGCCGGCGCGGCCGCGAGCCCGCCGGTAGCCGGCCGGTTTCCGGGGCGGCGCCGCAGCCACCCCCCGGCGAGCGGGACCAGCACCAGCCCGGACAGCACCAGCTCGGTCGGCTCCCCGAGGCGGGTGGCCAGGGTCAGGTCGTCGCGCAGCCCAGCGTCGGCCAGCATGGTCTTGGCGGTGAAAACCTCCGCCCGGTCCCGTACCGCCCCGTCCGGTCCGATCACCGCGCTCACCCCACTGGTCGCGACCACGAAGACATCACGGCCGTGCTCGACCGCGCGGACCCGGGACATCGCGAGCTGCTGCTCGGTCTCGGCGGAGTAGCCGAAGGTGGCGTTGTTGGTCTGTACCACCAGGAACTGAGCACCCGAGGCGACGGTGGTGCGGACCAGCGCGTCGTAGGCGACCTCGAAGCAGATCACGTCACCGAGTCGGGCAGGCCCGACGTCGAGGACACCGGTCTGGGTGCCCTTGACGAAGTCGCGGGGCACCATCGCGAACCGCCCCACCAGCTTGGTCAGCAGCGGACGGAACGGAACGTACTCCGCGAACGGCACCGGATGCTGCTTGACGTAGGTCTCGCCTGGTCCAGTATCGGGATCCCACACGATCCCGCTGTTGCGAACCTTCCCCGGTCCCGCCGCGACGACCGCGCCGACCAAGGTCGGTATACCGACCGCCTTGACCGCCTCATCGATGACACCGAAGGCCTCCTGGCTCGTGTACGGGTCGAGATCCGAGGAGTTCTCCGGCCACAGCACCAGGTCCGGTTCCGGCACCCGGCCGGCCGCGGCATCGACCGCGAGCCGCTCGGTGGCTCGGGCGTGGTTGTCTAACACGGCCCGTTGCTGGGCGAACGCGTCCAGGCCGAGCTGGGGAACGTTGCCCTGGACCGCGGCCACTTTCACCGTGGTCTGCGGCGCGGGAGCCGGCGGCATCAGACCGGGCACCACAAGGAGCACCACGACAGCTGCCGCCGCCGTCAGCGCCGGCCTCCACCGGCGACGGGCGACCTGCAGCAAGACCAGGGCGAGGAGCGCGCCGAGCAGGGCGGTGGTGAAGGTGACCAGCGCTGCGCCGCCGAGGGCGGCGTAGGGCAGGAGCGGACCGTCTGCCTGCGCGAACGCCAGCCGCCCCCAGGTGAAGCCTCCGAACGGGAACCTGCCGCGGACGGCCTCCTGGGCCACCCACGCCGCCGCCGTCCACAACGGCCACCACCGCCACGTGCCCACACGTGCCAGCACGACCCCCAGACCGCCGAGGAACAGTGCCTGCATCGCGGCCAACGCCAACCACGCGTCGACGCCGACGTTGGAGGTCCACGACAACAGCGGCGCGAACAGGGCGAGACCGGCGACCATCGCGTACCCGAACGCGGCGCGCGAACGCATCCCCCGCAGCAACAAGGTCAGGCCGGCGGTTCCCACTGCGGCGGCCCACCACAGGTTCTGGGGCGGGAACGCCGCCCACATCAGCAGCCCGCAACCACCTGCCACCGAGATGTTCAGCAGCCGGTGGAGCGCCGCAGGTGCACGGCGTCTCCCCGTCGGCGCGGCGGCGCCCGGCGCGCCCTCGATCCCGGCGGGTTCGCGAGCTCCGGGGGCTGCCGGTGTCCGGGGTTCACGCAGCGATGCTGCCGAGCCGGCGCCGGCCTGATCCACCGTCACAGGCCCGCCACCGGCCCACCACGGGCGGCGAGCATCTCGCGCAGCACCGCGATCTCAGAGGTCTGGGAGTCCACGATGTTTCGGGCCAGGCGTCGCACCTGAGGCTGTCGGGCGTACTGGACCGCGTACTGGGCCATCTGCACGCCGGCGCGGTGGTGCGGGATCATCAGCTGCAGGTAGATCCGCTCCGCGCGGCGGCCCGCTGCCTGGGCGAGCGCGGCGAGCTGCTCGTCGCTGGCCATCCCCGGCATCCGCAGCCCGGCGCCGGCTTTAGTGTCCATGGCCCCGTGTGATGGCCCGTCCATCCCCGGCATCCCTTCGGCGGCCGCGTCGTCGGGGGTCATCCACCGCATCGGCGGCGACGCGGAGGTTTGCGGGAGCCCCCATGCGGTGAGCCAGCCGTACATCTGGCCGAGCTGCTGCTGCTGGGTCAGCATGATGTCCAGTGCCAAGGTGCGCACCTGTGGGTCGTCTGTGGCGTCGCGGACCAGGACCGACATCTCGACGGCCTGGGCATGGTGCTCGCGCATGTCACGGGAGAACCCGACGTCGACCGAACCTTCCTGCGGGTCGGCCGCGGCCTGGTCCGGCGCCAGCAGCGATCCCAGGAGCAGCCCGGCCGCTAGCAGCACCGCTGCGGCGAGCACCGCGCCCGCGACCACCACCGGCCGCCGGCGGCTGCGCTCAGAGGTCACCTCGGAGGCCCCCATCGGTCACATCCCTCCAGCGCCGCCGGTGCAGGCGGCACCGGGCTCGGGGGTCTGCGGACCCTGCTGGTACTTCTGGACGAAGGCCGCTAGCCGTGGGTCCTCGACGGTGTCCACGGCCAGTTGCTTGCCCCAGGCGCTGGCCGTGACCGGCGCCGGAACCCCCTCGACCGGGCTGACCAGGAGGTAGCTGTTGGCCTCGGCGAGTTCGGTCAGGTTGTCCACCTGTTCCTGGGGAAGGTCGGGGTCGTAGCCGACCCATACGGCGCCGTGTTCGAGGGAGTGCACGGCCTGGGTGGTCTCGACCGGCTGGCTGTAGGCGCCGCAGTTGGTCCAGATCGGTGCATGGTCACCCCCGACCGCCGGAGTCTGGGGATAGTCCACCGGCCCGTCGACATGGTTCCGTGTCAGGTCGTTGAACTCCTCCACCCCCTCGATCGGTTGTCTGGCGGCCGCCTCGACCTGCTCCTGCTCCTGCTGCTGGCCGACCACGGCGATCGCGGCCATGCCGACCAGGACCGCGGCGACACCGATCGCGGGTCCGATGATCAGCAGGCTGCGGCGGCGCTCCGCGCGGCGGTGTTGGTCCTGGATCTCCGCGGCCCGGGCACGGCGGTCCTGCGGTCGGTTCGTGGACGTCATCGTCGTCTTCCTTACCTGTCTCGAACTCTGGGTCGAACGCTGGGTGGAACTCTGGTCGAACTGTGGGTGGGGCACAGGGGGGCGTGGGCCGCCCGTCGCCGTCTGGGTAACCGAGATCACCCCGACGGCCCGCGGAGATTGCCGTGCCCGGGTTCGGTGAGGACGGTGTCCAGGAGCGCTGTCAAGGTGCCGGCTTCCACCGCACCCAGGACCCGGGCGGCCACACGGCCTTGCCGGTCCAGCACCAGGGTGACCGGGACGGCGTTGGCCGGCACGTACTGGTTCAGGGCGAGCAGTGCCCGCCCGCCCTGATCCTCGATGCTGGGGTAGGTGATGTCGTAGCGTCGCTCGAAGGCGACTGCGGCGGCACGGTTGTCGCGGACGTTGATGCCCACGAACGACACCCCCCGGTCCGCGTACTCGGTCGAGACCGTGGCCAGCACCGGCGCCTCCTCCCGGCAGGGCGGACACCACGAACCCCAGACGTTGAGCACCACCACCTGTCCACGCAGGTCGGTCAGCGCCAGCAGGTCATCGGTGAGCGTCGTGCCGTCGACCGCGACGGGCTGTCCGCGGTCGCTGACCGGGAACTCGGTCACCAACCCCGCCTGGCCAGAGGCTGTCTGTCGAGCCGGCATCCGTTGGTCGCCGCCGGCAGCCAGGTACAGCTGGCCGAGACCGATCCCGAGGAAGGCGCTGAGCAGCACGGTGAACGCGAGCCGCTTCCCGGTCGGCCGGTACCACGGCCGCCGCGCGGCTGGTGCTCCGCCCGGCTGGTCTCCATCGGGGACTACTTCCGGACCAGTCATCGCGCAGCGCTCCGGTGGGTGCGTGCGCCGTCGGCGAGGGTCGGCGTACGGGCCTGGTGGTGTCCGGAGACCGGTGCCAGCGGCTGAAGTCGCAGCCGCCCGGCGCGCACTCCGTTGGCGATGACCAAGACCTCGGCGAGCTCGTGGGTGAGCACGACGGTGGCCAGACCGAGGACGCCGCCGGCGGCCAAGGGGACCAGCGTCACCACGATCGCGGCGGACAGGACCAGGTTCTGCAGCATGATCCGCCTGGTGCGGCGGGCGTGGTCGAGCACCTGCGGGAGGTGGCGCAGGTCCTCGCCCATCAAGGCGACGTCGGCGGTCTCGATCGCCACGTCGGTGCCCATCGCACCCATTGCGATGCCCACGTCGGCGGTGGCCAACGCTGGGGCGTCGTTGATTCCGTCTCCGACCATGGCCACCGGCTGCCGGGCGCTGAGCTGTCCCACCAGTTGTGCCTTGTCCTCGGGACGCAGGTCGGCGTGTACCTGGTCGATGCCGGCCTCGGCTGCCAGCGCCTGCGCGGTCCGGGCGTTGTCGCCGGTGAGCATGATCACGCGTGCGCCGGCGCGGTGCAGCAGGGAAACCGCCTGCGGTGCCTCGGGGCGGAGCCCGTCGCGCACGCCGATGACGCCGACGACACGGCCGTCGATCTCGACGAGGACGGCGGTGGCGCCGGCCTCCTGGAGCCGGACCACTTCCGGGTCGAGGACCGACGAGGTCAAGTAGCCCGGCCGTCCCAGGCGCACCGGCCGACCCTCCACGGTGCCGATGAGGCCTTGCCCGGTCACCGCTTCCACGTCGAGGGCCTGGGGAACCTCGGTGCCGGCGGTCGCCGACAGGATGGCCTGTGCCAGGGGGTGCTCGCTGCGCGCCTCGAGCGCGGCGGCGAGCGCCAGCACCTCCGTCCGGTCGGAGTACTCGGTGGTGACCACGTCAACCACCCTGGGGCGGTTGGCGGTGACGGTGCCGGTCTTGTCCACGGCCACCGTGCGGATCCGGCCGAGGGCCTCCAACGCGGCACCACCCTTGACCAGCACCCCGATCCGGCTGCTGGCACCGATCGCGGTGACCACGGTCACCGGCACCGAGATGGCCAGGGCGCAGGGCGCGGCGGCGACCAGCACCACCAGGGCCCGCTCGATCCACACCTGCGGGTCGCCGAGGAGGCCGCCGATCACCGCGATCAGCACCGCCAGCACCATCACACCGGGCACCAGTGGACGGGCCACTCGGTCGGCCAGCCGCTGTGCGGCGCCCTTGCGGTCCTGGGCGTCCTCCACGATGTGCACGATCCGCGCCAGAGAGTTGTCGGCCGTGGTCGCGGTCACCTCGACCTCGAGCGCGCCGCCGCCGTTGATGGTCCCGGCGTAGATCTCCTCACCCGGACCGGTCTCGACCGGCACCGACTCGCCGGTGATCGCGGAGGTGTCCACCGCCGAGTGCCCGGCGCGCACCAGACCGTCGGTGGCGACCCGTTCGCCGGGCTTGACGAGCATCCGGTCACCGGGTCGCAGGTCCCTGGGGTCGACGGTGACCTCATGATTCCCGCGGCGCACAACGGCCTCGTCCGGGACCAGCCGCAGCAGCGCCCGCAGGCCTCTGCGGGTGCGGGCCATCGAGTAGCCCTCGAGGCCTTCGGAGATGGAGAACAAGAACGCCAGGCCGGCGGCCTCCCCGACCTCGCCCAACAGCACGGCCCCGACCGCGGCGATGGTCATCAGGGCGCCGACCCCGATCCGCCCGCGCCGCAGCGCCGCGAGCGTCTCGGGCACGAAGGTCCAGGCGCCCACCACGAGCGCAGCAACGATGGCGGCCTGGCCGATCGGGTCAAAGCCGAGCCGGCTCAGCACCCACCCGCCGGCCAGCATCCCCCCGGAGGCGACCGCGGCGCGCAGCGCGGTGATGTCGCGCAGCCGCTCGGGTGCCTGGGCGTGCGCGTCGCGCTCGGTACCGCGGGGGCCCCCGGTCGGGCCAGGTCCGGGGCTGCAGCACGCCTCACCCATGCCCGACCACCTCCACGGTGGCGTCGACGGGTTGAGAGCCCGTGGCCGGCGTGCCGTCCTCCGCGCCCGCCCCCGGGGCGTCGACAGGCACCCCGGCGCCGGTCACGGCCGCCAGCAGCAGCCGCCCGGGGTCGGTGAGGCGGTACATGACCAGTCGTCCCTCCCGCCGGGAGCAAGCCAGGCCCGCGGTGCGCAGCCGGCGAACGTGGTGGGAGACCAGGTTCTGCGCCAGCCCGGTCACCCAAGCCAGGTCGCACACACACAGCTCGTCGCCGTTGGCCAGCGCCCAGGCGACCCGCACCCGGGTGGGGTCGGCCAACGCCTGCGCCCGCGACGCCGCGGCCTCCGCGGCCGATGCGGCCGGGACGCGGGCGCGGACCCGCTCCGCGCGCGGAAGGTCCAGGCAGAGCAGGTCGCAGCGGTCGTCACTCATGACATGAGATCCTAACGAGCATTGATATGGGCTGGAGGCGGGGCGGTCGCAGGGTCCGTCCGGCCACTGTACAATTGAGCGGACGTTCACATAAGACTGCGCTCGAGTCTAGAGGAGAGCCCGTGGCAAACACCCCAGCCCCGCCCACGGTCGTGGGCCTCGACGGCTGTACGGCTGTTGAGGTCGACGACGCCCGCGTGGCGGCCACCCGGCCGCGGGTGGTGGGCCCCGCCGAGGCGGCGAACATCGCCGCCATCTTCGACCTGCTCAGCGACCCCAGCCGGGTCCGGATCCTGTTCGCTCTGCTCGAGGCCGGCGAACTGTGTGTCTGCGATCTGGCCGAGACCGTGGACATGTCGTCTTCGGCGCTGTCTCACGCGCTGCGGCTGCTGCGGACCGCGGGGGTGGTGGTGAACCGCCGCGACGGCCGGATGATGCGCTACCGGCTGGCCGACAGCCATGTCCGGCTGCTGCTCGACGTGACCCGCGAGCACCTGGGCCACGAGCCGCAGACCGGCCAGGTTTCCCGCTGATGGGCGCCGACCACGCGCACGGGTCCGCGCTGAGCGCCGGGGCGCGTCACCGCCGGCCGCTGCTGATCGCGTTCTCGATCACCGCGCTCTACATGCTGGTCGAGCTTGCCGCCGGGCTGCTGACCGGGTCGCTGGCGCTGCTCTCCGACGCCGCACACATGGGCACCGACGTGCTGGCCCTGGGCATGGCGTTGGCCGCCATCACCCTGGCCGCGAGGCCCAGCACCTCCCAACGCACCTTCGGCATGTACCGGCTGGAGGTGCTGGCTGCCCTGGCCAACGGTCTCTTGCTGTTCGGTGTCGCCGGGTACGTCCTGTACGAGGCGTACCGACGGCTCGCGGCGCCACCGGAGGTTCCCGGGCTGCCGCTGCTGGTCGTCGCGGTCCTCGGCCTGGTCGTCAACCTGATCAGCTTCCGGCTGCTGACGGCCGGGTCCAAGGAGAGTCTCAATCTCAAGGGCGCCTACCTGGAGGTCTTCGCCGACATGCTCGGCTCCGTCGGGGTGATCGTCGCGGCTGTGGTGATCTACACCACCGGCTGGCGCTACGCCGACCCCCTCATCGGCGCGGGCATCGGCCTGTTCATCCTGCCGCGGACCTGGAACCTGACCAGGCAGGCACTGCGGATCATCATGGAGGTGGCGCCTCCGGGCGTGGCGGTGGAGGAGGTACGTCACCGCATCCTCGCCCTGCCCGGTGTGGTCGACGTTCACGATCTGCACATCTGGACCGTCACCTCCGGCCTGGAGAGCGCCACCGGACACGTGGTGATCGACGACGTCGGCGACCTGCATCCGGTCCTCGACCGGGTCACCCAGCTGCTCGCCGGGGAGTACGGCGTCACCCACGTCACCATCCAGTGCGAACCGGCCGACCACGACGAACACGCGACTCCCGTCTGATGCTGCGCCCCGGACCTGGCACGGCGGCACCACCGGTCGCCGCGCGGCTGGGCGAGTTCGCCGTGTTCACCGCGCTCTTGGCGACGCTGGACCTGCTCGCCAAGGCGGGGCTGGCCAAGATGCTGCCGCCCGGGGAGAGCGTCGACCTGCGTGTCGTGGACCTGCGGGTCGGCTACAACGCCGGTGTCGCGTTCAGCATCGGCGACCAGCTCCCCAGCTGGCTGGTCCTCGGCCTCACCGGGACGATCACCGCGGCCCTGGTCGGGTACGCCTGGCAGATCCTGCCCCAGGCGTCGCGGACCTTGGCGGCCTCCGTGACCCTGGTCTCCGCCGGCGCCGTGGCCAACCTCGCCGACCGCATCCCCGATGGACTGGTCACCGACTACCTGCACACCGGCTGGTTCCCGACGTTCAACCTCGCCGACTGCTTCATTACCCTCGGCGCCGCCGGCGCCGTGGTCGCCGTCCTCCGCGAACCCAGCACCAGCGACCATGACCAGCCCAAGCCAACCTCTTGACCAGCCGATACCCCAACCCCCAGAGGAAGCTTCGATGACGGCTTCGGCCCGGACGGGCAGCACCGCAGACGACCACAGGCCCAGCACACGCAAGGGGGTCCTGTGTCGGCTCGCGGCAACCACGGCGTTGATGGCGGCCTTCCTGGTCGGGATACCGGCCGCGGCGTCGTACGCGCACAGCGAGCTGGAGTCCTCCGCCCCGGCCCCCAACGCACAGCTGGCCCGGCCGCCGAAGCAGATCGAGCTGGTGTTCAACCAGCAGATCTCCCCGCGGTTCGCGAACATCGCGGTCGCGCTGCAAGGAGGCAGACCGCAACCGCTCAGCCTCGTCGTCGACGGACCTCGGGTCCTCGCCCAGGTGCCTGCCGAGCTGAGCACCACTCCGGCCGGAAGCCGGCCGGTCCGATGGCAGGTTGCCTACCGGGTGGTGTCCGCGGACGGGCACCCGATCACCGGTACGCTCCGGTTCCGGGCCCCGCGCCCCGCCGAGAGCCCTATCCCCGCCGAGGCCCTCGCCTCACCCGCGCCTACGTCGTCGGCCACGCAGAGGTCGGAACCAGAGGTCACACCGCGCGCCGATGACCACAGCCGAGCCTCGTCCGCGGAGCCGACGAACGACTCCGAGGGGTCCTCGATGCTGGCGACCCTCGTCATCGCCGGTCTCACCGGCGCGGTCGCCCTGGGTGCGGCCGGGTGGCTCGCGCGCGGTCGCAGACGGGGCGACGCTGAATGAGCGTCCTGCTTCGCGGCGGGTACGCGCTGGCGCTGGTCGTCCTCGTGCCGGCGCTGGCGGTGGGTCTGTTGCTGGGGAACGGTGCGATCGCACCGCCGCCGGCGCTGGCGCTCCCCGACCCCGGGGTGGCCACCCGATGGGGCCTCCCGGTCTCTCGAGCGGTCCGTGACCTGAGCGCCGCGGTCACCGTCGGGGCGCTGGTCCTGGTCGCGGTCGCGATCCCCCCGGAGCGGCCCGACCGCGCCCGTCGGCTCACTGGGACACAGGCGCGGGTCGTGGGCGTCGCCGCCGGCTTCGGGTTCCTCTGGGCCTGGTCGAGTCTCGCGGTCCTCGCGTTCACCTACTCCGACCTGGCCGGGACCAGCCTGCTGGCCGCCGGTGGCCTGGAGCAGGTGGCCTACTTCGCCACCGACTTCGAGCTCGGCCAGTCGCTGCTCGCTGGCGCCACCCTGGCCACGGTCGCCGCGGTCGGCAGCATGGTGGTCCGGCGGACCACCACGGTCGGCCTCCTCGCGGTGATCGCCCTGGCGGCACTGTGGCCGCTGGCCCTGACCGGGCACGCGGCCGGGGCGCTGAACCACGACGTCGCGGTCAACGCCCAGGCCGCGCACCTGGTCGGGGTCACGGTCTGGGTCGGCGGCCTGGCCGTGCTGATCGGGTTCGGCCGCACCCTGGGGGACCGGCTGCCGACGGTGGCCGCGCGCTACTCGACGCTGGCCGGGTGGTGCTTCGTGCTGGTGGCGGCGTCGGGAACCGTGGCCGCGTCGCTACGGCTCGGCTCCTGGGCGGGACTGTTCAGCAGCTACGGTCTCCTGGTCGGCGTCAAGCTGACCGCGCTGGCGCTGCTCGGCGCCGCTGGCTGGTGGCACCGCAGACGCATCCTTCCGGCCCTGGGGGCAACCGCGGCACGCAGCGGTGTCTTCGTGCGGCTGGCCGCCGTCGAGCTGGCGGTGATGGCCGTGGCGATGGGGACCGCGGTGGCGCTGGGGCGCACCCCGCCGCCCGCAGAGGAGGAGGCGGCCACCGCCGCCGAGACCCTGCTCGGCTACCCGATGCCGCCGCCGTTGGGAGCGGTGGAGTGGTTCACCCAGTGGCGGATCGACACCCTGTGGGCTCCGCTGGCCGTGGTCGGCGTCGGCTGGTACCTGCTGGCCGCCAGACGGTTGCGGCGGCGCGGGGACCGGTGGCCGCTGGGCCGGACCATCGCCTGGGTGGTCGGCTCGTTGGGCTTGGTCTGGTCCACCAGCGGCGCACCCGGGGTGTACGGCGACGTGCTGTTCAGCATGCACATGGTCCAGCACATGACCATCGCCACCGCCGTGCCCACCTTCTTGGTCCTCGGAGCACCGGTGACCCTGGCCCTGCGCACCCTGCCGGTCCGCCGGGACGGGACACGCGGTCCCCGGGAGTGGCTGCTGGTGCTGGTGCACTCCCGGTTCCTGCGGCTGGTAGGGCACCCGCTGGTCGCCGGTGCGCTGTTCATCGGCAGCGTGGTGGTGTTCTACTACTCGCCGCTGTTCGAGTTGTCGCTGCGCAGCCACACCGCGCACGTCGCGATGGTGGCGCACTTCCTGATCACCGGCTACCTGTTCGCCTCGGTGATCTGCGGCATCGACCCCGGTGTGCAGCGACCCGGCTACCCGTTGCGGATGCTGCTGCTGATGGTGGTCTTCGGTCTGCACGCCTTCTTCTCGATCTCGCTGATGGCCAACACCACGATCCTGGCCGGTGACTGGTTCGCCGCGCTGGGCCGTCCCTGGGGCCGGTCGCTGGAGGACGACCAGTACCTCGGCGCCTCCATCGGGTGGGCGCTGGGTGACTATCCTCTGGCGATCCTGGCCGGCGCCCTGATCTGGTCCTGGGTCAGGGCCGACCACCGCGAGGGAAAACGTCACGACCGCCAGGCCGACCGGGACGGCGACCAGGAGCTGCGGGAGTACAACGAGTACCTCCAGCGTCTGCGGGAGCACCACGCCCGGTCACCGGAGCGCTGACAGGGCTGACCCGGTGTTCTCCCCGGGCTTCGACGGGGCTGCCGGGCAGGGAGCGAGCTAGAGCCACCGCATCGGGTCGACCGTGGCTCCGTCGCGGAAGACCATCAGGTGCAGGTGGCAGCCGGTCGAGTAGCCGGTGGTGCCGGCATAGCCGATCACGTCGCCACGGCGGACCTGCTGGCCCACCGAGGTGGTGTAGGAGGTCATGTGGTTGTAGGCGGTTCCCAGCCCGGCTCCCCGCTGGTATCCGTGGTCGATGATCACCCGGTTCCCGTAGGCGCTGTTGTAGTAGTTCGCGACCACCCGCCCGTCCGCGGCGGCCCGGATCGGGGTGCCGCAGCCGGCGCCGAAGTCGGTGCCGTCATGGAGGTTCCACCGCTTGTACACCGGGTGGAGTCGCATCCCGTAGGGCGAGGTGATGTAGGAGTCCACCGGGTAGCTCAACAACCCCCCGCCGTCGTTCAGGGGTGGCCGCGTCGCTGAGCGGGAGGGCCGGTCCCGTGCTGCCTCGGCGCGCCTGCGCGCCGCCTCCGCCCGGCGCTGCAGCAGTTCCGCGATCCGCTGTCGCTCCCCTCGCAGCTCGCGCAGCTGCCGCCGGTCGGCTGCCATCGCTTCAGCCGCCCGCCGCTTGGCCTCCGAGCGCTCGGCCACCAGCATGGCGACCCGTGCGGTGGCGGCCTCGGCACGGGTCTGCAGCGACTCCTTCAGCGCCAGCTTCTCCGCGGCGGCCCGGCGGCGCCTGGCCACCGCAGTCTTCGCCTCGCGCAGCTCCTGCTCCTGGACCGCCAGCAACACCTGGGATGCCTCCAGTCGGGCCAGCATCGCGGACTCGGCTTCCATCACGTTCCGCGCGGAGTTGAGCTGTCCGCTCAACTGCGCGGGATCCCGCGAGGTGAGCACCAGCGAGAGCCCCAGAAGAGCCGGACCGCCCTGCTGGTAGCTCTCCACCACCACCCGACCGAGCTGGTCCCGCTGACCGGCCAGGCCCACCCTGCCCTCCCGCACGGCGGCACGGGCCCGGCGCAGACGCGCCACCGCGGCCTCGAGCTGCGCCTGCATCCGACGATCCAGCACCTCGGCGGCAGCCAGCTCACCCCGCGATCGCGCCAACCTCCGCTGCGCGGACGTCAACCGCTGCTGGGCGCCGGCAAGGGCACGCGTGGCACGCAGCAGGTCAGCACTGGACTGGTCCAGCTCCCGCTCAGACCGGGCGAGCTCACGGCGCACCGAGTCCCGGCGGTCCTCCAGATCGTCGGAGGCCGCCGGTACCGCCACAACGGGCGCGGCCATGCCGGCAAGGAGGACGAGTGAGGCGAACGCGCGCACACCGGAGCGTGAGGGGAAGCCTGCCACGGGTCACCTAGGTCTTCGTCGGGTCGCTGTCCCGGTCGAGGGTAGCCTCCGTCCACCAGCATCCCGGGGATCGCCGGCGGCGTTTCACGTCCGGGCCAAGCCGAGCAGACGCAGGGTCACTCACGTAGTCACCAACCCACAGCCCGGCAGATCCGGCTGCGACGGGAGTCCTGCATCCTCACCGTCCAGCAGCGTAGCCACCGAGACCCTCGCCGGCAGGCCGGGTGGTGAGGCAGGACCGGCCGGAACTTTGGCGAGGGCCGGTGGACGGGGGAACTCGGCCGATCGCCGTCTCGCTCACCCCGGGAGTCCCTCCCATGTGCTCTTGGCCTGCCGGCGCCAGGTGTACCTCGTCCCTGTCACCGCCGCCCTCGCCGTAGTCGGGCTGATTGGGCGGCTGGGCTCTCGCACAGTGCCCCTAGCTGCTGCCAGGAGTGCAACACCGCCCAGGCGGCCCGACCCCTGCCGTTGTCGACGCTCGTGTGTTGTGGCCGCTGGCCGATGGAGCAACCTGTTCGTTCGGCCTTCGTCGCTCCGTGTCGGGTGTTCCAGAGCCCAGGAACCGACCACAAGCCACCTCGTGAGAACCGAATACGCGACCACCACCCGACGTGCTCACGGCGGCGAAACCGAGAACTACTGGGTGACAAAGTCGGTGAAGTAGACGGCAGCAACCTCGCCGTCATACCGGTCCCGAAGCTCGTCAAGAAGCTGTTCCTTCAACCCCAGCCGATACTCGGCTTCCCCTAGCCGTTCCACGGTCTGGCCACTGAAGAGCTCAACGATACTGTCCAGCGCCTTGGTACCATCCAACTCTTCGGCAACCTCGGCGGTGCCCTGCAGAGCGACACCGATCTTCAAGTACCGGCCGGCGGCGAGGTTGAGCTGAATCGGCTCCAGCACCGTCACAGCTCCCAGTTCCACCTCACCGACGTCAGCAGGCGGCTTGAGCAAGAAGAAGTAGGACCCGACAGCGACTGCTGCAACCACGGAGACGGCCAGGATCGTCTTCTGCCGAAGGCGCCACCGAGTCGCCTCCGGCTGCGGCGTCGTTTCGCCCATTGCTCGTCCTTCCAATCAGGTGAACCCTCTTGCGGCGGGACCAGTGCTCTTGCTGCATCGGCAGGCAGTGACGCCGGCTGAGGAGTTCCTGCCGGGGGGCACCTGAACCGTCTGCAAGCCACTTTCGCCCGCTCGCCGGGGGCGCAATGACAACAGGCGAGAGGCACGAGGAAATCGTCCAGGCGAGAGCCAGCCCAAGCGCAGATAGCCGCAGATGGCGACGACCTCGGGCCAGGCCTTCCCGACCTCGAGGGAGCTGGGCGTCGACTTCGCGCCGGCTTGGCCACCCGGTCCCACGATTGTCTGTGGCCGGTAGGGGCGGGTGCGCTTCGGGTGATGCCCAGTCCGGTGCAGGTGTCCCGCCACAGGCAGTAGCAGCACGGCCCGTGGTCAGACAAGACGCGGTGCACGATGACGCCCCGTTCGGCGAACCAGGCCACCGCGCAGCGCTGCACCGCGGCAGCGGTCTCCCAGGGCTCGGCGTCGTGGATCTCGATGCAGGACACTCGTGAGTGGCCGTCGATCACGGTGTGCCCGAACGCGGTGCCGATCGATGGGACGTCACTATGGGTCTGCGCCGGCCAGTGCAGGTCGCGGGCGGTCGAGAAGTTCCTCTGTCCCCGTGGTCTGCCGAGGTAGCGCCAGCCGCCGCCGTCGGGGACGTTGCCGTGCTTCATGACGTCGACATGGATCAGGTCCCCGGGCGTTGGTGCTTCGTAGCGGCGGATCGGCTCGCCTGTGACGCGATCGATGTGGGAGACACGGTTGATCCGGTGCCGGACCAGCACCGCGTACACCGTCGAGGACGAAATCTCGAGTCGGCTACCGATCTCGACCGGCCGAGCCGGTCCTTATCGCAAGTGCACGATCCTGCCCACCACCGGCGGAGATGTCCGGCTCGGCTCGGCTGGTGGTGCGGCCGCGAGGACCGGTCGATCATGCCCGCCGGCCCCTCGACCCAGTAGCGACAAGCCCACTTGTTCGTGTCTTCCACGACACCTCGTACCGCTCGGCTGGGCGAGCAACGCCCGACCCGTGGTCGATGATCAGCGGCGCCAACCTAAGACGTGCGCGCGGTCAGGGCAGCCTTGGCATGGGTAGCGTGAGAGATGAGAATCTTCTGACTGTGAAGCGGATTCTCAGACAGCTCGCCTCCACATCGGAAGGCCATCAACCCAGCTAGGACATCAGATCGTGTCGTCGCATGATTCCCACCAACGTGCCTGGGCATCACAGCGAGTTGGATCCACATACGGCATGGACACCACCGTGCTCACGCCTGGTGAAAGTAGTAGGAGCGACCCGGACCGGGCTGGCTGGCTGCGTGCTGCTCAGTGGCGCTGCGCGGACCACGCTTCGGACTGGGTGAGCCTGTACAGGTAGGCCAGCGCGGGCAGCACGAGCACGGCGGCCAGGCCGACGGCAACGAGGAGCGCCTGGAGCGTAGCCGGAGCGCCCGCAGCATCCGCGATAGTGACCTGGTCCACGAGCAGCCAGGGGTACTGCCCCAGGCCCCACCCTGAGACCACGGCTGCGACTGCACCGAGCGCCGTCACCCGCGCCCACGCGTAGCGACGTGTGATGAGCAGGGCGAGCGTGGCGACACCGGCAAGTGCCGACACGATGAGCGGCGCTGCACGGGTCGCGAGCCCCTCGGCGAGGGTGGGGGCGTCCTGCCGCAACGGCACCAACGCGCCGATGACGACCGCGCCGGTCGCCACCCCCACGGCCAAGGTCCGCCTGCGCAGCTGTTCGGCGAGCCGCTCCTCGCCGGCGCGGCTGGCGTCCGCGCACAGGAACGTCCCCGCCAAGAAGGCACAGGCACCGACCGCTATCACGCCGCCGAAGACGGAGGTGGAGTTGAGCCAAGAGGTCCACAGGTCCCCCCGCCCCGAGGCAGGCACGCGACCGGACGCGATCCCGCCGGCGACGGCTCCGAGGAAGAACGGGGTGATCACCGAGGAGCCTGCGAAGACAGCACCGAACAGCCGCGCTTGCGCGAGCGTCGCGGCGTACTTGCGAAAGGCGAAGCCGGCCCCGCGCAGGACAATCCCGCACAGGGCGAACAGCAGGGGCAGGATGAAGGTGGACATCGCCGCGGCGAAGGTCTCCGGGAAAGCGGTCCACCAGGTGACCAACACGTAGATCAACCAGACGTGGTTGGCCTCCCACACCGGCCCGATGCTGCGGTCGACCTGGGTCCGAAGCTCGGCGCCGCGGACGGCGCCACCGGCGGTGAGGTCGTAGAAGCCTGCCCCGAAGTCGGCACCGCCGAAGAGCGCGTAGGCGAGGACGCCGGCGAACAGCGCGGCAGCGACGAGTACCGCGAGGCTCATCGACTCACCCTCCCCACGGTCGAGGCATCGGTCTCCACAGGCCCCTGGGCCTCGGGACCGTAGGGGCTGGGCAGATCCGTCTCACCGGTCCGCCAACGTCGCGCCATCGACCGCAGCACCACGACGGCACCGACCGTCATCAAGGTGTAGACCACCGCGGTGCTGCCCAGCAGCCACCACAGTCCGGAGTTCTCCCCGGCTGCCTCCGGGGTACGCATGTAGCCGTAGACGATCCACGGTTGGCGCCCTACCTCGGTCGCGACCCACCCGGCCTCCATCGCGATGACCGCGAGTACTCCGGAGCCGGTGACCAGTCGCAGGAACCACCTGTGCTGCACCAGGTCGCGGCCGCGCCAGCGTGCGACCCAGAAGGTGACCGCGAGCAGGACCAGCAGCGTCCCGATGCCGACCATGCCTTGGAAGGCCCAGTGGGTGATGTTCACCGGCGGGCGCTCATCGACGGGGAAGTTCACCAGGCCTTCGACCGGCTTGGTGAAGGAGTTCCGTGCGATGAGCGAGCCGAGGTAGGGGATGTCCAGCGCCCACCTGACCTCGCCGTCGATGAGGAAGCCACCCAACCGGAGTGGCGAGGGGCTCTCGGTCTCCATCGCCAGCTCGAAGGCGGCGAGCTTGGCCGGCTGGGTCTCGGCAAGCCGGCCACCGAGCAGGTGACCCACGACCGGTTGGACGACCGCCGAGATGCTTGCGAAGGCGAAGGCGACACTAAAGCCCAGCCGGTGTGGTCGATCACGCCGCCCTCGCAGCATCCCGGCGGCGTACACGGCGGCGATCGTGAAGCCGGCGACCATGTAGGCCGCCACCCACATGTGCAGGAACTGCCAGAACGCGTCGGGGTTGAGCAGGACCGCCCAGGGGTGGATGTTGGTGACCTCGCCGTCGACGACGTCGAAGCCCACCGGGGCATTCATCCAGGCGTTGACAGCGATCACGCAGAAGGTTCCCACCACCCCCGTGACAGCCATCGGCAACACCATCAGCAGGTGCTGCCTGGGCGGCATCCGGTCCCATCCGTAGAGATAGATACCCAAGAAGATGGCCTCGATGAAGAAGGCCAGGCCCTCGAACGCGAAGGGCAGCCCGAGGACGTCGCCGTAGGTGCTCATCAACCCTGGCCAGAGCAACCCCATCTCGAAGCTGAGCACCGTTCCTGATACCGCACCGATCGCAAACAAGACCGCTGAGACCTTCGCCCACTTCCTGGCCAGCAGCAGAGCGTCCCGGTCGTCCCGGCGCACACCCAGGAGGTGCATCACGAAGATCATGGCGGGGAAGGCCACCCCGAAGCAGGCCAGGATGATGTGCCAACCCAACGACAACGCCATCTGTTGTCGGGCAGGCAGGAGACCGGCGGGCTCGGCGAGACTGGCAAACGCGACCATGGGCTCGAACACGCCTCGAACCTAGGAGACCATGAGCTCAGATCCGACATTGTGTGAAAAGTTTCACGAGGCTTCTTTGCACAAGCGGCTTCGGTGCGGACAGCCAGGTTTCGCCTGCGGACGCGCGAACTCCACCGCCGCATAGTTGCCCTGCGCATCCCACTATGGAGACTTGGGCAGTGACGGACTTCTAGTTCAGCCACGGTGGGAGCGCACCTCTACCCTCGACGGACAACGCCTGGCCACGTCTACCCGCCCGGTGCCGTGGCCCGGCCGGACTCAACCCGCGCCACCGGACGGACCCGCCTCTCGGTCGACCGCCGCGGCGCGGCCTAGGCCGACCCCCAGCTATGAGTTACGGTTCTCGGTGGCTCAGGCAAAGCGATCCAAAGGACTCGACGCGTGACAGAACGCCCGACATCGAGACGGGCTCGGTCGCGCCTTCTCCCTGCATGGCGAACTCGGCCCGGCAAGGGGAGGCGCAGAGCGACCCGCCCGCGCCCAGGCGGCATGGGCGGCGCTCGCAGGACCGGCAGGCTCCTGGCACCTGTGCGCCTTGAGGGGCCACGCGACAACGCTGACAGGACGCCCCATTCCCACCGCGCAGCTTCGACTTCGGGAGCGCGGACCCAAACCCCCCGCTCGTATCCGGTCGAGGGCAAGCGGCGCCTGCCCACAGGTCAACGGTGGCCCAGCCGAGCGTTCAAGACCTACGTGCCGTCACTCGTGGGCGCCGGCGCAATCGCCTTAGCTGCCGCCGGTGCCACGTTGTCGTCCGTTGGCGCTGCCGCGACGGTCGGCGCCGCTTCCCCGGCGGCCTTCGCACCCGCAAGTTCCTACAGCGGAACCAGCGGCACTGCGTCGAGCACACAGTTGGCAAGTCGGCAGCAAGCTATCAGCCGCGACTCCAGACGGCCATCGCTCCAGTCGGCGACCCGAACCCCGGACCAGGCCGTAGAAGCCCAGGCCCAGGAACGGATGGCTGTACTAGCACGGTTGGCTGACAGCGCGGAAAGGTACGCCGAGGATCTCGCCGCCAACGCCTGGGTGCTGCCACTGACCTACTACCGGATCACCGCGACGTTCGGTCAAACCGGCAGTCTGTGGTCAAGCACCCACACTGGACTAGATTTCGCGGCTGCGTCGGGGACCCCGGTCCTCTCCGTGGCCGCCGGGACCGTGACCTCGGCCAGTTACGCGGGCGCCTACGGCAACCAGGTCATCGTGACGCTCGAAGACGGCACCGAACTTTGGTACAACCACCTCACCTCCTACGCGGTCGGCATGGGCGAACAGCTTCAGCCCGGCCAAGACCTGGGAACGGTTGGGGCCACCGGCAACGTCACCGGCCCTCACTTGCACCTGGAGGTGCGCCCCGGTGCGGGAGACCCTGTAGACCCCTACGCCGCGTTCGCAACCAACGGTCTACGGCCCTGAGCAGCCCCGATTGCTGAGGCTTCCGTCTGACTCCGGAAGCGGCCGACATCGGCCACGCACCGTCCGGCGATGTGTCGGTGGCGCACGGCTCGCCGCGCAACCATGGTGCCGTATGTCCATCACCGCCCATTGCCTCCACGAGAAGGCTTGTGAGAGGTTCCGAATTGCAGCGGACCATGCGCGGCGAAGGGCTCAAAGATAGCGGCCAACATCCTCGGGGTGGCACTCCGCGGGGTTGGCATTCAGCGTCCCCGGGCAGCAAAGGTCTTTGTCACCGCTGATGGGGTTCGGTCGCAGTGGGCAACGTGCGCGCCGCCCATTCGCGGACGCTGCGGGCCTGGGGCAGCAACTCGCGGGTGACCTCAGTCGAGATCTCGAGCGCCGCCATTCGCAACCAGCGCTACATGGTGGTCAGGTCGGTTCCCACGAAACGCTCGAAGAGCCAGACAGACATCGGAACGCCGCGCGGTGCGCGGCCGGTCACATCGCCAGATGTCACGGCACTGATCGACGGTTTGCACGTCCGAGACGAGCTTCAGCTCGGTATCGCCCCAACGCTCGGGGTCGGCGAAGACACGAGCCGTGATCGCGCCGAGGTCGTCGGTGCACAGCCACCCCACCGGCCGGGAAGACCCCATCAACTTCGGCATCACATGCCACACCGAGACGCTGGGGTAGTACCCCTTGTCGTTCATCAGCTCCATGAACGCCATAGGGCGTAGCACGGTTAGAGGTAGTTCACGATCCCGGAAGCGTCGGGCGTCGGCAAGCTTGGAGTCCCAGGAGCCGACACCGGTCACAGCATCGCCGACCCCGGCCGCGCCATACACCGCATGAGCCACCCCTGTCGCTGCTGCAGTGTCCGCGACGTTGTAGCCCTGGCACACCTCGGCCTCGATGCTGCTGGCCATCGGGTTCTGGACGTTTAACACCCCATCGGCCCCATCGAAGGCACGTCGCAGCGATTCGGTGTCCTCGGCGTCGACGCGGTGAAGCTCTGCTCCACGCTCATGGAGTGCGCGTGCCGCGGCGCCGGAAGGGTCGCGCGTCAAAGCACGAACCCGCCATCCGTCCTGGAGGAGGTGGCGGACCGTAGCCGAGCCCTGACGGCCGGTCGCCCCCACCGCCGCGACGATCTCACCGGCGTGTCCGAATGAGGGAGTACCCATGGCTCAGTATGACCCCACCGCACTGAATGGTTCTCCGCCCTTTTCAGGTCGCCGGCTCGCACGCCCGGCAGCCGGCGGAGCCTTGCAGTCGCCGACCTTCGGCCCCGTGGCCGACCCCTCCTGACTGGAGGATAGAAGGATGCGCATGAAGCGGTCTGGATCTACGGCGACCCAAGGTTTGGAACGCTGGATCTGGCGGACTTCTGCGCTAGTAGGCGTCCAGTAAGCGTCCACCCCATCAGATCGTCCTGCCGAGGCTGGCACGGCGTCAGACCGCGTCAGGCTGAGGGCGCCCGTCCCGACGACAAGAGCATCGAGAACCTACCTGGGGTCTAGCTGGCGGTAGGTCGTGTCAACCGTTTGGCGGCGCAGGCGTGTATCCCCCGCCAGGGGTGCCGCCGGGGTCTAGGGGGCGCGATGCTGGGGTCGGTCTGGTTGGCAACGGTCGCGGGCGCGCTC
>JBMOMG010000108.1:0-24671 GCA_049323155.1 Actinomycetota bacterium
CGCGGCGCGGTCGCCCTGCGGCTCGAAGCGCCGGTCGAGGTGCCAGGTCTCGCGCAGCTCGTCGGTGGAGCTCCACACGCCGGTGCCGAGCCCGGCGAGGAACGCTGCGCCCAGGGCGGTGGTCTCCACGATCCGGGGCCGCTCGACGGGCACCCCGAGCTGGTCGGCCTGCACCTGGCAGAGCAGGTCGTTGGCCGAGGCGCCGCCGTCGACCATCAGCGCCGACAGCGAGGCGCGCTCGGGGAGCGTCTCGATCACGTCGCGGACCTCGAAGGCGATCGCCTCCAGCGTCGCGCGGACGATGTGGGCCCGGGTCGTGCCTCGGGTGATCCCGATGATCAGACCCCGCGCGTGGGGGTCCCAGTCGGGCGCGCCCAGGCCGGTCAGCGCCGGCACGAACACCACGCCCGCCGAGTCGCTGACCGTGCGCGCGATCGCCTCGGTCTCCGGCGCCGCACCGACGATCTGCAGCCCGTCGCGCAGCCACTGCACCGCGGCACCGGTGACGAAGATCGCCCCCTCGAGCGCGTAGGTCGTCTCGCCGGACGGGGAGCGCCACGCCGCCGTCGAGAGCAGGCCGGCGTCGGACCGGACCACCGACGAGCCGGTGTTGGTGAGGATGAACGAGCCGGTGCCGTAGGTGCACTTGCTGTCACCGACGTCGAAGCAGGTCTGCCCGAACAGCGCCGACTGCTGGTCACCGGCGATCCCGGCGATCGGCAGCTCGAGTCCCGCGAACGACCGCGGGTCGGAGGTGGCGATCGGCCCCCACGACGGGACGATCTCCGGGAGCGCCGCGCGAGGCACCCCGAACAGCGAGCACAGCTCGTCGGACCAGTCGCCGCGCTCGAGGTCGAACAGCAGCGTGCGCGAGGCGTTGGAGACGTCGGTGACGTGCCAGGTGCCGCGGGTCATCCGCGCGACCAGGTAGGAGTCCACGGTGCCGATCGCGTAGCGGCCGTCCTCGACGAGCGCCCAGGTGTTGGGCTCGTGCTCGGCGAGCCAGCGCAGCTTGGTGCCGGAGAAGTACGGGTCCAGCCGAAGGCCGGTCAGCTCGCGGATCCGGTCCTCGTGGCCCTCCTCGCGCATCCGGGTGCAGATCTCGGCGGTACGACGGTCCTGCCACACGATCGCGCGGCGGGGCGAGCCGAGCGTCTCGCGGTCCCACAGCAGCACTGTCTCGCGCTGGTTGGTGATCCCGATCGCCTGCAGGGCCGGGCCGCCGACGTTCTCGTAGGCAGCCACCACCTCCCGGGTCGCCTCCAGGGTCGCCTGCCAGATCTCCTCCGGCGCGTGCTCGACCCAGCCCGGTCGGGGGAAGTGCTGGCCGAACTCCTGGTAGGCCTTCGCGGCGATCGTGCCGTCGGGGGTCACGACGAGCGCGGTGACGCCCGTCGTGCCGGCGTCGATGGCGAGGACGCTCACTGCACGTCTCCGCTCTGCTCGCGGAGGATCGCCAGGACCCGCCGGTCGACCCAGGGCTGCTCGTCGCCGGCGCGCGAGACCCGCATCTCGTAGTTCTCGCTGCCGACCCAGGCGTGGAAGTCGCGGTGGCCCAGCCGCCGCGCCCGGTCGTCCAGCTCGGTCCGCAAGGCGTCGTCGACGACCACCTTCTCCTCGTCGGTGGAGGCGGTGAGGTAGAGCTCGTTGAGCTCCAGCAGACGGGCCAGCTCGGTGACCGGGTCGGCGTGGTCGTCCACGCGCAGGTCCACCGCGACGTCGTCGTGGCCGCCGTACCCGGCCCCCTCCTCGACCACGAGCAGGGCGGCGGACTGCCGGCCCCGGCGGTCGCCGCCGGCCTGGTCGCCGGCGGCGAGTGCGGCGAGCAGCCGGCGCCCGAGCGAGGGCTCGTCGGCAGCGGCGTCCCACGCCTGCTTCATCGACTCGACCACCTCGGGACCGGTCAGGATGTTGCCCTGGATCGCGACGCCGTCGCCGGTCACCCCGCCGGCCCAGTCGAAGCACTCGTGGCCGGTGTGCGTGGCGGCGTTGCCGTCGACGTCGACGATCCCGACCTGCCGGTGCTCGCGGCCGTCGTCCTCCTCGAGCAGCCGCTGCAGGGCGACCGAGGCGGTGGCTCCCTCGTCCAGGTGGGCCAGCGCCAGGCCCTTGTAGGCGACGTTGGCGTCGGCCTGCGTGGCGATCGCGCCGACGCCGGCCACGGCTGCGGGTACGGCGGACCCGACGGCCAGGAACTTCGAGGCCACGGCCACGCCCCAGGACTGGCCGTCGGCGGACCGCGCGACGATCGAGAAGGTCATGGGCCGACCATATCGGGACCAACGACCGCCGGTGGCGGGCCTGATGTCCCGACAACGGCGGTTCGGTATGGAACGATCCAATCCAGATGGCTAGGCTCGGACCGACCACTCTCGAAGGAGCGAATCAGATGCGCGTTGGTGTGCTGACCGGAGGCGGGGACTGCCCTGGCCTGAACGCCGTGATCCGGGCCGTGGTGCGGCGCGGGGTGCAGGAGTACGGCTACGAGTTCGTGGGCTTCCGCGGCGGCTGGCGCGGCCCGCTCGAGGGCGACACGGTCCCGCTGACCCGGGAGACCGTGCGCGGCATCCTGCCGCGGGGCGGCACGATCCTGAAGTCCTCGCGCACCAACCCGTTCAAGATCGAGGGCGGGGTGGAGAAGATCAAGGAGAACCTCGCCGCGACCGGGGTCGACGCTCTGGTCGCGATCGGCGGCGAGGACACCCTCGGCGTCGCCACGAAGCTGGCCGACCTCGGGGTCAACGTCGTGGGCGTTCCGAAGACCATCGACAACGACCTGTCCGGCACGGACTTCACGTTCGGCTTCGACACCGCGGTCAACATCGCCGTGGAGGCGATCGACCGGCTGCACACCACCGCCGAGTCCCACCAGCGGGTGCTCGTCGTGGAGGTGATGGGCCGGCACGCCGGCTGGATCGCCCTGCACTCCGGCATGGCCGGTGGCGCGGCCGCCGTACTCATCCCCGAGCAGCCGTTCGACATCGACAAGGTCGCGCAGTACGTCGACTCCCGGTTCGCCGACGGCTTCGCACCGATCATCGTGGTCTCCGAGGGCGCGGTCCCGGCCGAGGGCGGCGACATGACGCTGCAGACCGAGGAGAAGGACGCCTTCGGGCACGTCCGCCTCGGCGGGATCGGGGACCGGCTCGCCAAGGAGATCGAGAAGCGCACCGGCAAGGAGGCGCGGGCGGTCGTGCTGGGCCACGTCCAGCGCGGCGGCACCCCGACCGCCTACGACCGCTGGCTCGCCACCCGGTTCGGGCTGTCGGCGATCGCCGCGGTCAAGGAGCAGGACTACGGCAAGATGGTCGCGCTGCGCGGCACCGACATCATCCGGGTCCCCCTCGCCGAGGGCACCGGGCAGCTCAAGCTGGTCACCCCCGAGCTGTACGCCGAGGCCGAGGTCTTCTTCGGCTGACGCCAGGACCAGCCCCCGTCCCGCGCCGCGCACCGGCAAGGGACGGGGGCTTTCGCATGCCGTGGCGGCGTGTGATCGTGGAGGTTGCTCCATGGGAGGTGCTCGGCGTGAGCGTCGTCGACGGGTTCGCCACCGAACGACCGCGACACGACCGGCTCGTGGTCACGCTGACCGTGCTGGCCGTGCTGCTCGTGATCGGCCTGCCGGGCGTCCTGGCGCGGTGGGACTGGCCCACGACCGGGCTCGGCCCGGGTGAGGTCGCCGGACCCACCCAAGCCGCCCGACGGGTGCTCGCCGAGCTACCCGGTGCCTACCAGGCCCACGGCCTGGTCGTGGTGCCCGCCGCGACCGATCCCTACACCACCCTGGCCGGCGTGACCCAGGAAGACCGGGTCACCGGTCAGGTGGTCGGCCTCGGCGTCCACGCGGTGACGCCGTACGTGCAGCCGGCTGCCGCCGACGCACCCGACTGGCTGACCGCCCTGGGGGCCGTCGACGCGGTCGTCAGCGACCTGGGCGAGCTCTCCTTCGCCTGCCTCCGACCGCCCGGGTCCGACCGGTGCGTGGGCAGCTTCGTCGTGGAGCACCGCGACCACCTGTTCGTCGTCGGCCGGCCGATCGGGGACCACACGAGCACGGCGACCGCACGGTTCACCGGGCTCTCGACGGACGGTCTGGTCACCGTGCTCGTCGGCTGGCTCCCGCCGGCGGCGACGAGCGTCACCGCCGAGGACTACGGCAGGGACGGGGGAGAGATCGCCGTGTCGACGGCGGAGATCACACCCGACGGGGCCGGGATCTGGTGGCTCGCCTCGTTCGGTGCGATCACGACCGTCGAGTTCCGCGACCGCACGGGCGCATCGGTGTCACACCGGACGCTGGGCGGCTGAGAGGAGGTCGGTGTCGGCTCAGGCCAGGTCCACGGTCAGGGCCCGGTGGTCCGAGAGCGGCAGCAGCGGGGCGGAGCAGCCGGTCACCGTTCCGACGTCACCCCGAGCGAGCACGTGGTCGAGCTGCTCGCGAGGCTCGGGCGCGGGAAACGTCGCGCACCGCACCAGCGGCGTCAGCCCGGTGATCGACCGCGCCTTGGGCAGGGTCATGTTCAGGTCGCCGACCAGCAGCATCGGCTCGGTGCCGTCGAGCGAGCGCATCACCGTGCGCAGCTGGTGACGGCCCCACCAGCTGACGAAGGAGAGGTGGGTGTTCACCACGGTCAGCTCACCGCGGGGGGTCTCCACACGTGCGGCCACGGCGACCCGCGGCTCGTCGCGGACCAGCTCGGGACGGCGGCTGCCCCGGAACCACATCGGCACCCTGGTCGGCGTACTCCCGAGCCGGACCACCTCCCACGACAGCACCGGGTGCCGGCTCAGCAGCGCGATGCCGTAGGCGGCCGAGTCCGGCTGCTCGTCGCCGGTGGCCGCCATCCAGGTCGCGCCCGGGCTGCCCGACAGCGCCGCGACGAACCGGTGCTCGACCGCGCCCATCGCCTCGGCGGCGACGGACGTCAGGTCGGCGTTCGCCGAACGCGGCTGGTTGCGGTCGACCTCCTGGAGGGCGAGGACGTCGGCGTCGAGGGTCTTCACCGCGGCTGCGAACCGGTCCACGTCGACGAGGTCGTCGGCGGGGGAGCGGCCGTGCAGGATGTTGAACGTCGCGACTCGCATGACGTCCTCGTGCCCCGGACACCGGCTCGTTAGTCCTCCGCGGTCTCGGGGTAGTGCTCACCCATGGTCCTCGAGGAGCAGGCGAACCTGCGTGAAGCACTCAAGCGCGTCGCAGTGGCGCTCAAGCAGAGCGGGATCCCGTTCGCGCTGATCGGCGGCTACGCCGTGTGGGCGCGCGGTGGACCCGAGCCCGACCACGACGTGGACTTCATGGTGGCCGACGAAGACGCCGCCCGGACCGCCGAGGCGCTGGCCGGCGAGGGGTTCCAGGTCGTCCAGCCCCCCGAGGACTGGTTGTTCAAGGTCTACACCGACGACGCGATGGTCGACATCATCCACCGCGACGCGGGGCACCCCGCCACCCGCGCCGTGGTGGAGGACGCCGACGAGATCGAGGTGCTCTCGGTGCAGATGCCGGTGCTCTCCGGCACCGAGCTGCTGGTGCAGAAGCTGACCGCGATGGACGAGCACTCCTGCGACTTCACCCGGCAGCTGCCGGTCGCGCGTGCTCTCCGGGAGCAGGTCGACTGGCCGCGGGTGCGCAAGGAGACTGCGGACAACGACTTCGCGATGGCGTTCCTCTTCCTCCTCGAACGGCTGTCGATCATCGAACCCCTCGGGTGATCTCGACCTCTCGCCTCACTGGTCCGTACGGGTGCCGAACGGCACTGTCGACCGCGCCGGCGAAGGCGCACGCTGAGAGGTGGAGAACGAAAGGAGGGGAGAGAGATGTCACAGGTCCAGATGAGGGAACACATCGCGGTGGAGCACCTTCCGCGGATGTTCCGGAACCGCACGGTCGACTACACGCTCATGCTGGTCGGCGCCCTGGCCGCTGCCTTCGGTGCATACACGTACTTCGCACCGGGCAGCTGGGTGGTCGGCGGACTGAGCGAGGCCTGGTACCTGGGTAGCTTCATCGGCGCCGGCGTGCTGCTGGCGGCCGGACTCGGGCTGCTCGGTGCCAGCATCCGCGACCGCACCGGATACTGGACCACCTCCGCCATCACGAGCTTCGTGCTCGGCACGCTCGCCCTGGCCGGAGCGGTGGTTGCTGTGGTCCTCCTGGTCATCTGACCCGGCGGTGCAGCGGTTTCTCCAGTACGACGGGGCTTCCGGCCTCACGACCGGAAGCCCCGCCTGTGTCCACAGAGGCCTCCGGTCGGCCCACCCGGTTGTCGGCGCCGCGGCCTAGTGTGGCGGGCATGTCTTCAGTGGGTACGACGGGCGCACCGCAGCTGACCTCGCAGCGATCCGAGGTCGCCGGCCGGGTGATCGCCGCGATGGCCGGGCCTGACGCACGCCTCCGCGACGACCAGGCGACCGCGGTGGCCGCCCTCAGCGAGCCGGCCGCGCGGGTGCTGGTCGTCCAGGCCACCGGCTGGGGCAAGTCGGCGGTCTACTGGGCCGCCACGGCGATCCGGCGGTCGGAGGGCCACGGCCCCACGCTGGTGGTCTCCCCGTTGCTGTCGCTGATGCGCGACCAGGTGGCGGCCGCGGCCCGCGCGGGCCTTCGCGCGGCCACGCTCAACTCCGCCAACATCGACGAGTGGTCGGCGGTGGAGGCCGACCTCCGCGACGGCGGGCTCGACGTGCTGCTCGTCTCGCCCGAGCGGCTCGCGAACCCCGGCTTCGGACGCCGGGTACTCGACGGCCTCGCGGGCAGCCTCGGCCTGCTGGTGATCGACGAGGCCCACGCCGTCTCCGACTGGGGCCACGACTTCCGGCCCGACTACCGCCGGGTCTCCGACGTGCTGCAGCGGCTCAACCCCGACACCCCGGTCCTCGCCACCACGGCGACCGCCAACGCCCGGGTCACCGACGACGTGGCGGCCCAGCTGGGGGAGTCGACGCTGGTGCTCCGGGGCGCCCTGGCGCGAGCCAGCCTCGAGCTCTCCGTCGTCGACCGGCTCACCCCACTGGAGCGCTACGCCTGGGTGGTCGACCACCTGCCGCGGCTGCCGGGCTCCGGCATCGTCTACACGCTGACCGTCGCCGACGCCGAGCGGCTCACCGCGGCGATCCGCGAGGTGCACGGCGACGACGTGCCCGTGGCGGCCTACACCGGCCAGCTCGAGGCAGCGACCCGGCACGAGCTCGAGGACGCCCTGCGCGACAACCGGCTCAAGGCCCTGGTGGCGACGTCGGCGCTGGGCATGGGCTACGACAAGCCCGACCTCGGCTTCGTGGTGCACGTCGGGGCGCCGCCGTCGCCGGTGTCGTACTACCAGCAGGTCGGCCGCGCCGGCCGGGCGATCGAGCATGCGCACGCCGTGCTGCTGCCCTCGGAGGCCGACGCCGGGGTCTGGGACTACTTCGCCACCGCCACGATCCCGCGCCCCGAGCAGGTGGAGCGGGTGCTGGCCGTGCTGCCCGGCTCCGAGCCGGCCAGCGTCGCCGCGGTCGAGGCACAGTCGGGCGTGCGTCGCGGGCGGGTGGAGCTGATGCTGAAGCAGCTCGCGGTCGACGGCGTGGTCGAGCGGGTCGAGGGCGGCTGGGTCGCGACCGGCGCACCGTGGAGCTACGACGCCGAGCACTACGACGGGATCGTCGCGGTGCGCCGCCGCGAGGCCGACATCATGCGTGCCTACACCCGCGGCGAACGCTGCCTGATGCAGCTGCTCCAGGAGTCCCTCGACGACCCGACGGCCGAGCCGTGCGGCCGGTGCTCGGTGTGTCGCGGCGGGCTGCCGGAGATGTTCGCCGGGCAGCCGTCGGCCGAGACGGTCGCCGCGGTCACCCGGCTGCTCCGCGGTCAGGTGCACGTCGTGGAGCCCCGCAAGATGTGGCCCGGCGGGGCGTTCGGCTCGCGCGGGCGGATCCCGGCGGAGGAGGGGCATGCGCCCGGACGGGCCCTCGTCTACGCCGACGCGCCGGAGTGGCGCGAGGCCGTGGCCGCGATGTTCGCCCGGGACGCCCCGGCGGACGACGAGGTCAAGGCGGCCGCGGTCGCCCTCCTGTCTCAGTGGGCCCGGCAGTGGCCGGCCCGGCCGGAGGTCGTCGTCGATCTGGCCGCCGCCGGCTTCCCGGTCCTGACCCGTGACGTGGCCGACCACCTGGCCGCGGTGGGCCGCCTCGAGCGGGCCGGCCTCGACGTCGCGCCGGGCCCGTCGGCCGAGCGGGTCCGGGAGATGGGTTCCGCCGAGGAGGCGGCCATGTGGCGCGACCGGCTGGGCGTGGCCGACCCCGCGGCGGTCACGGGCCGCGCGGTGCTGCTCGTCGTCGATGCCACGTCCTCGTTGTGGCCGGTCACGGTCGCCTCCGCGCTGCTCCGGCGGGCCGGGGCGAGCGTCGTACTCCCGCTCGTGCTGCACCGCCGCCCCTGACCGCAGTGCGGGCAGGGGCGAGGACTGAGCCCGGGATGAGCGGGTAAGACGGTTGCCAACCAGCGGGTGGCCCCCGATGGTGGAGCCACGTGCGACAGGAGACCCGGTTGAGCATCGACGCAGGCACCGAGACACAACAACCCGAGCTGAAGCGGGCGCTGGGCCCGAGGTTGTTGCTGTTGTTCATCGTGGGCGACATCCTCGGCACGGGGGTGTACGCCCTGACCGGCGACGTCGCTGCCGAGGTCGGCGGGGCGGCCTGGGTGCCGTTCCTGGTTGCCTTCGCGGTGGCCACGCTCACCGCGTTCTCCTACCTCGAGCTGGTCACGAAGTACCCGCAGGCGGCGGGCGCCGCGCTGTACACGCACAAGGCGTTCGGCATCCACTTCGTGACGTTCCTGGTGGCGTTCGCGGTGATGAGCTCGGGGATCACGAGTGCCTCCACCGCGTCGAAGTTCTTCGCCGAGAACCTGGCCGTGGCGGTCGACCTCGAGGCCGGCACCTCCACGGTGATGCTGATCGCCCTCGCGTTCATGGTGCTGCTCGCGCTGGTGAACCTCCGGGGGGTCAGCGAGAGCGTCAAGGTCAACGTGGTGCTCACCGTTGTCGAGCTGACCGGCCTGCTGATCGTGATCCTGATCGGGTTCTACGCGATGACCCAGGGGGAGGTGGACTTCGGGCGGGTGGTCGTCTTCGACACCTCCGAGGACCGCAGCACGTTCGTGGCGATCACCGCAGCCACGTCGCTGGCGTTCTTCGCGATGGTCGGCTTCGAGGACTCGGTCAACATGGCCGAGGAGACCAAGGACCCGTCCCGGAACTTCCCGCGCGTGATGCTCACCGGTCTGGGGATCACCGCCTTCATCTACGTGCTGGTGTCCGTCGCGGCCGTCGCGCTGGTGCCGGTGGGTGTCCTCGCCGACAGCGAGACGCCCCTGCTCGAGGTGGTCCGGGCGGGCGCGCCCGGGCTGCCGATGGACACGCTGTACCCGGTGATCTCGATGTTCGCCGTCGCCAACACGGCCCTGATCAACATGCTGATGGCGAGCCGGCTGATCTACGGCATGGCCCGCCAGGACGTGCTGCCCCGGTCCCTCTCGGCGGTGCTGCCGGGGCGTCGTACGCCGTGGGCAGCGATCGTGTTCGTCACCGTCGTCGCGCTGGCGCTGATCGTGGTGGTCACCGGGGTCCTGGAGGCCGACACGGTCGCGGCGCTCGGCGGCACGACGGCGCTGCTGCTGCTCGGGGTCTTCACGATCGTCAACGTCGCCTGCCTGGTCCTCCGGCGCACCCACCACGTCGACCACGACCACTTCCGCGCCCCGGTCGTGGTGCCGGTGGTCGGGGCCGTCTCCTGCGCGTTCCTGCTCGGACCGTGGACCGGGCGCGACCCGGTGCAGTACCAGATCGCGATGTGGCTGCTCGGGCTCGGCGTCGTGCTGTGGGTGCTGACCTGGCTGTGGAACCGCGGCGCCCGCGGCAAGCGCACCGGCTTCCGAGACGTCGACCACATCACCGGGTAGGGCCAGGCTCAGGACCGGTCCAGGCGGGGGAGCGGCGGCTGGCGGCGTATCGGACGAGTCGTAGGCTGGTGCGGTGACCGTGCCTGATCTGCAGACCCTCCGAGACCTCGGCGCCGCCCAGCAGCCGACCTGGCCCGACCCCCAGGCCCTCGATGCCGCGGTGGCCAAGCTCCGCAGCGTCCCGCCGCTGGTGTTCGCCGGCGAGTGCGACGACCTGAAGAGCAAGCTCGCCGCGGTGACCCGCGGCGAGGCGTTCCTGCTCCAGGGCGGTGACTGCGCCGAGACCTTCGCCGGGGTGACCGCCGACAACGTGCGCAACAAGCTCCGGGTGCTGCTGCAGATGGCGGTCGTGCTCACCTACGCCGCCTCGGTGCCGGTGGTGAAGGTCGGCCGGCTGGCCGGCCAGTACGCCAAGCCGCGTTCGTCCGACACCGAGACCCGGGAGGGCGTGACGCTCCCGGCCTACCGCGGCGACGCCGTCAACGGCTTCGACTTCACCCCGGAGTCGCGAGTGCCCGACCCGCAGCGGCTGGTGGAGATGTACCACGCGTCGGCCTCCACGCTGAACCTCGTGCGCGCGTTCGTGACCGGTGGCTACGCCGACCTGCGGCAGGTGCACACCTGGAACACCGACTTCGTCCGCTCCTCGCCGGTGGGACGCCGCTACGAGCAGCTGGCCAGCGAGATCGACCGGGCCCTGACGTTCATGCAGGCGATCGGCGCCGACCCCGAGGAGTTCCACCGGGTCGACTTCCACTCCAGCCACGAGGCGCTGATCCTGGAGTACGAGCACGCGCTCACCCGGATCGACTCGCGCACCCAGAAGCCGTACGACGTCTCCGCGCACATGGTCTGGATCGGGGAGCGCACCCGCCAGCTCGACGGCGCCCACGTGGAGCTGCTGTCGCGGATCCAGAACCCGATCGGGGTCAAGCTCGGCCCGACGACCAGCCCCGACGACGCCCTCGCCCTCGCAGCCAGGCTGAACCCGGACAACGAGCCCGGCCGGCTGACCTTCATCACCCGGATGGGGGCCAAGAAGATCCGCGACGTGCTGCCCGAGCTGGTCGAGAAGGTCACCGCCGCAGGCGTCCAGGTGGCCTGGGTCTGCGACCCGATGCACGGCAACACCTGGGAGGCTTCGTCGGGCTACAAGACCCGTGCGTTCGAGGACGTGATCAACGAGGCGCAGGGGTTCTTCGACGTGCACCGCTCCCTGGGCACCTGGCCCGGCGGCATGCACATCGAGCTGACCGGCGACGACGTCACCGAGTGTGTGGGCGGCGGCGAGGCGCTCGCCGAGATGGATCTCTCGCACCGCTACGAGTCGGTCTGCGACCCGCGGCTCAACCGGGTCCAGTCGCTCGAGCTGGCGTTCCTCGTCGCCGAGATGCTCCGCAACCGCACCGTTGCAGAGGCCTGAGGTGTCCGAGCAGCTGATCGACCTGCGCAGCGACACCGTCACCCGGCCGACCCCGGGCATGCGCGCGGCGATGGCCGCCGCCGAGGTCGGTGACGACGTGTACGCCGAGGACCCCACCGTGCTCGCGCTCGAGGAGCGGGTGGCCGGGCTGTTCGGCAAGGAGGCGGCGCTGTTCACCCCCACGGGGTCGATGGCCAACGTGCTCGCCGTGCGTTCCCTGGTCGGTGTGGGGGAGGAGGTGCTGTGCGAGTCCTCGGCCCACATCGCCCGGGCCGAGCTCGGCGCGCACGCCGCCTTCACCGGGCTGACCATGCGCACCTGGACCGGCGAGCGGGGCGGGCTCGACCTCGACGCGGTCCGGTCGCTGTTCGCCCCCGACCTGGGCCCGTTCTTCGTGCCCACCAAGGCGATCTCGATCGAGAACACCCACAACTTCGGTGGCGGGTCGGTCCTCCCGGTCGACGACATGCAGGCGCTCCGGGTCTTCGCCGACTCCGTCGGGGTCGGGCTCCATCTCGACGGTGCCCGGATCTGGAACGCCCACGTCGCCTCCGGCGTCCCGCTCGCGGAGTACGGCGGCCTGGTCGACGTGCTCGCGGTCTGCCTGAGCAAGGGACTCGGCGCGCCGGTCGGCTCGCTGGTCGTCGGGACCGCGGACGCGATCGCCGAGGCCCGGGTCTGGCGCAAGCGGATGGGCGGGGGCATGCGCCAGGTCGGCATCCTCGCCGCCGGCGGGCTGCACGCCCTCGACCACCACATCGAGCGGCTCGCCGAGGACCACGACAATGCGCGCACCATCGCGGAGGCGTGCGGCGTCGACCCTGCGACCGTGGAGACCAACATCGTGGTGGTCGACGTACCCGACGCCGCGCCGGTGGTGCAGGCGGCCCGGGAGGCCGGTGTGCTGGTGAGCGCGGTCGGCCCGCGCACGGTGCGCGCGGTCACCCACCTCGACGTCTCCGCGGCCCAGGCCAAGGAGGCCGCGGCGGTGCTCGGGTCGGTGCTGGACCGCTGACCGGCGTTTCCTCGCGCGAGGGGCGGGGTACCGCCCGAGCATGACCGACCAGAGCCTTCTCGCGATCTACCTCAACGACCACCTGGGTGCCGCGACCGCCGGCGTGGAGCTGATCCGGCGCGCGGCCGGCAACCACGAGGGCGAGCGCGGCGTGGAGCTCTCCCGGCTCGCCGACGAGATCGCCGAGGACCGGGAGGCGCTCAAGCAGCTGATGGGCAGGCTCGACGTCACCGAGAGCGTCGTGAAGGAGGCCGGTGGCTGGCTCGCGGAGAAGGCGGGCCGCCTCAAGCCCAACGGGCACCTGCTCACCCGGTCGCCGCTGTCGGACGTCCTCGAGGTCGAGATGATGCGCACCGGCACCGCCGCGAGGATCTGCCTGTTCCAGGTGCTGCTCACCGTCGCCGCCGACGACGACCGGATCAGCCGCGAGGCGATCGAGCACCTCATCGACCGGGCGCAGGACCAGGAGCACCGGCTCTACAAGATCCACATCCAGCTGGCCCAGGAGAACCTCGCCGGCTGAACCCGACCGGCGCGCCGACCGCCCCGGAGGGCTCAGCCGCGGCTGAGCTCCCCGGCGTCGACCCGGCCCACGGCGGGCGGCAGCTGCCGCATCGCCTGCGCCAGAGCGCGCAGGTCGTTGCCGAGGACCGCCTGCGGCCCGTCGCACAGCGCGTGCTCGGGGTCGGGGTGCACGTCCACGATCACGCCGTCGGCGCCGACGGCCACCGCCGCCCGAGACAGCGGGACGACCAGGTCCCGACGGCCGCCAGCGTGCGACGGGTCGACGATGATCGGCAGGTGGCTGGTGGCCTGGACGACCGGGACCGCGGAGATGTCCAGGGTGTTGCGGGTGGCCTTCTCGAAGGTGCGGATCCCACGCTCGCACAGCACGATGTCGAGGTTGCCGCGCTGGGCGATGTACTCCGCGGCCATCAGCCACTCCTCGATGGTCGCGGTCATCCCACGCTTGAGGAGGACCGGCTTCCCGGCCTCGCCGACGGCCTGGAGCAGGCCGAAGTTGGCCATGTTGCGCGTGCCGACCTGGAGCATGTCCGCGTGCTCGGCGACGACGTCCACGTCCCGCGCGTCGACGACCTCGGTCACCACCGGCATGCCGGTGCGGTCGCGGACGTCGGCGAGGATCTTGAGCCCCTCGATGCCGAGTCCCTGGAAGGCGTAGGGCGAGGTCCGGGGCTTGAAGGCGCCGCCGCGCAGGAGCGTCGCCCCGGCGGCCTGGGCCATCTCCGCCGCCGCCAGGGTCTGCTGCGGCGTCTCCACCGCGCACGGACCGGCGATGAACGTGAAGCTGTCCGGGCCGATCGGCACCAGCTTGTCGCGGCCGACCCAGACGGTGGAACGGTCGGCGTGGTGCTGGCGGCTCACCAGCTTGTAGGGGTCGGAGATCCGGTGCACGTCGGCCACGCCGGGCAGGCTGCGCAGGTTGAGCCCGTGGAAGGACTCGATGTCGCCGACGAGGCCGATGATCGTGCGGACCACGCCCCTGCTGACGAACGCCTCCCCGCCGACGCTCTCGACCCTCTCCACGACGTGCGCGATGTCCGCGTCGGTTGCCTCCGGTGCCATCACGACGACCATGGCGATCCCTCTTCTTCCTGTGTCGGTGCCCGCGACCACACTCCGGGGCCGGACATGCAAAACGCCCCGCGGATGGCCGGGGGCGTCTGGATGTCGGTGTGCGGGCGGGACCTAGCGGACCGCCTGCTCGGATGCCCCGGGCAGGTAGCCAAAGAGATAGGTCCAGTTCTGCTGCACGAGACCACCATAACCAGCGCGTCCACGTGACGGAGCGGCGTCCCGGTCCGTGGGACGCCCGCCCGCTGCCGGCGCTAGACCGGCGGGGTGGCCGGACCGGCCGCGGTGCTGCCCGACACCGCGTAGCGAAGCCGGATCCGTCCACCGTCCAGCGTCTCGGACGAGATCAGCTCGAGCATCGTCGGCCACTCGTCGGCGGCCAGCGGTGCGGCGTCGAACAGCGCGGGCGTGCCCCGCCCGCCGATCGCCACCGGGAGCAGCTCGAGGTCGATCTCGTCGACCAGACCCTGCCGCAGCAGTGCTCCGCCGAGCCGGCCGCCGCCGGTGCACACGACGGTGCGCACGCCGAGCCGGTCGGCGAGCAGGCCGAGTGCCTCGGGGAGCGCGACGTGGCTCTCCCCGACGACGAGATAGGGGATGCCGCGGGTGCGCAGCAGCGCGAGGTGCTCCGCCGGCGCCGCATGCGAGGTCAGCACCAGTGCGTGCCACCCGGCCCAGGACTCCTCCGGCCACTCGGTGAACTGCAGGTCCACCTGACCGCGTCCGTCCACCACCGCGAACCAGCGCCGGCCAGGGGCCTCGAGCGTGGCGGGAGGCAGGAAGTGCTCACCTTCCCGAGCCGGCGCGGTCTCGGCGCCGAACAGAGCCGGTTGCTCGGGGCACAGGAACGAGCCGCTTCCCTCGAGCAGCACCTGCGGGTCGTGGGCCTCCCGCGCCCACAGGTACGGGTCACCGACGCCCTCGGTCACCGAGGCCCAGCGGTCGTCGCCGACCATGAGGTTCAGCCCGGGTGCCAGCGTCAGCCTGCCGTCGACGGAGACCAGGTTGAAGGTGACCACGCGCGGCCGCTCCATGACCTCATCGTGGCACCGGCGCGGCGCGTACGCAGGGGATCGGCTACACCGCGATGTGCGGCACCTCGGCCTCGATCTTGCGCCGCGGCACGAGCTCGACCACCAGCATCGCGGTGAGCACCAGCGCGCCGCCGAGGAGCATCCGCGCGGTCACCGACTCACCACCCAGGAGCACCGCGAAGAACGCCGCGAACACCGGCTCCATGCTCATGATGATCGCGGCCCGGGTGGGGGGCAGGTGCGCCTGCGCCCAGGTCTGGCCGGCCAGCGCCAGCGCCCCGGCGAACACGGCCATGTAGACCACCGCGAGCCAGTCCCCGGTCGTCGCCGGCAGCACCACCCCGTCGGGCACCGTGGCGACGAAGCAGACGACGGTGATCACCACCAGCTGCACGATGGTCATCCCCATCGCGTCCCGGGCGCCGGCCCAGGCGCCGAGCCCGACGATGTGCAGGGCGTACAGGACGGCGGCCACGAGCGTGATCGCCTCGCCGTAGCCGACGCTGAAGCCGTTGAGGGTCAGCACGGCCAGCCCCACCGTGGCCAGCCCGACCGCACCCCAGGTCATCGCGGTGATCCGGGTGCGCAGGATCAGGGCGGCGAGCAGCGGCGTGCACACGACGTACATCCCGGTGATGAACCCGGACACGCTCGCCGGGGTGTGCGCCAGTCCCGCGGTCTGCAGGATCTGCGCGACGCCGTACAGCAGGCCGAGCACCACCGCGTTCTTCCGCGCCGAGGCGGAGAGCCGGCCGAGGGCGCGCGGGGCCATCAGGAACAGTGCCACCGACGCGATCGCGAACCGCACGGCGAGGAAGTCCAGCACCGGCACCCGGTCGAGCAGGTCCTTGATCAGGTAGAAGGTGGAGCCCCAGGTGGCGGTCATCGCCAAGATGGCGAAGGTCGCGAGGAGGCTCCGGTTGCGCTCGCTGGTCACCCGCGGCTCGGCTCGCCCGCGCCTGGTACGGCGGCCGCGCGGATCTTCTTCAGCAGCGGCAGGTCGGGATCGTCGAGGTCGCGCGAGCCCGGTGTCTCGAGCACGAACGGGACGCCGGCGGTCTCGGGGTGGGCGAACAGCTCCTCGAAGGCACCGATCCCGATGTGACCCTGGCCGATCTTCTGGTGCCGGTCCTTGAAGGCGCCGCGGACGTCCATGGAGTCGTTGGCGTGGATCAGCCGGAGCCGGCCGGGGCCGCCGATCTCGACGATCCGGTCCACGGTGCGGGTGGCGCCACCGGCCTCGTCGAGCGGCTCGCCGGCGGCGAACACGTGACAGGTGTCCAGGCAGATCCCGGCCTTGGGGTGCAGGTCGACGGCCTCGAGGTAGGCGGTGAGGTCCTCGACGCCGGCGCACAGCGACTGCCCCTGCCCGGCGGTGGGCTCGAGCAGCAGCCACGGCCCGTCCTCCGGGTCGGTGCCGAGGCTGTCCAGGATCGGCAGCAGTCCCTCGCGGACCTGGCGCATCGCGCTCGCGGTGCCGCCCTCGGCGACACAGGAGCCGGTGTGCACGACGACGCCCTCGGCCCCGATCTCCGCGGCGCGCCTGAGGTTGTGGGCCACCGACAGCACGGAGCTCTCGTAGGTGGCCGCGGTCGGGCTGCCGAGGTTCACCAGGTAGGGGGAGTGGATGAACACCCGCATCCCGGCCTCGGCGCACGCCTCGCGGAACGCGGCATCGACACGCGGGTCACCGGCCGACCGGGCCCAGCCTCGGGGGTTGCCGACGAAGACCTGCAGCGTCTCGGCACCGATCCGCCGGGCCTCGGTGAAGGCGCCGGCGACCAGGCCCTTGCCCACCTTCAGGTGGGTGCCCACCGGGTTCCTCAGGGCAGGGCTGTCGTAGGTCCGTGCGGTGGGCATGACAGAAGCCTAAGCGGGCAGGCGGGTCAGACCAGGAAGAGGGTCACCGTGCTGCCCTGGGGGGCCATCGTGCCCTGGCCGGGGTCGGAACCGACCACGAACTCCAGGCCCACGTAGACGTCGCTGTGCTCGGTGCGGACCTCGAACCCGGCGTCCTCGAGCCGCTTGGTCGCCTCGGCGATCCCGACCCCGTTGACGCGCGGCACCTCGACCATGACCGGGCCCTTGGACACGACCAGCTCGACGGTGTCGCCACGGAACAGCGTGCCTGAGCTCGGGGTCTGCGAGATCACGTCGCCGTCGGGCACCTCGTCGCTGTTCTCACGGGTGATCGCCACCTCGAAGCCGCGGTCGGTCAGCTCCTGCTCGGCCTTCTCCGCGGACTTCCCGGTGAAGTCGGGCACCTTGATCGGGCGCGGGCCCTTGCTGACCACGAGGTCGACGACGGCGTCGCGCTTGACCTCGGTGCCGTTGGCGGGGTCCGAACGCAGCACCACGCCCTTGGCGACCTCCTCGTGGAAGCGGCGGGTCACGTCGCCGACGGCCAGGTTCGACTTCGCCAACGCCGCCTCGGCCTCCTCGAGCGTCATCCCGCGCAGCACCGGGACCTCGTAGCGCTCCGGGCCACGGGAGACGGTCGCGACGACGGTGCCGTCCTTGAGGATGTTCGTCCCGGGCCGGGGGTCGGTGCTGATCACCGACCCGGCGGCGACGGTCTCGGAGTAGGCGCGTTCGCCGACGCGGAAGGTCAGCCCTGCGGCCTCGACCTTCTTCTCCGCCTCGGCGACGGTGAGGTTGATGACGCCCGGGGTGGTCGTGTAGCGACCCATCCCGAAGTACCAGCCGGCGACGCCGGCCACGGTCGCGAGCAGCAGGACGAGGGCGAGCAGCAGCGGTCCTCGGCGGCGCTGACGAGGAGCGGGCCGCTCGGCCGGAGCCGACGTCGGGCGGCGAGCAGGGAGCACGCCGCCGGGCGGGGCACCGAAGATGGTCGTGCCCTCGTGGTCGCCGGGGTCGTCGTGGCGGGCGGACACCACGGTCTCGGCCTGGGAGGTCGGCACGATGACGGGCGCGTCCTCGCGGACGTAGTCGATGCTGTCGGTGTCGCGCGCCTGGCGCGTGGGGGACAGGTCGGCGGTGAGCTCGGGGTCGTCGACGATGCCCTGCTCGAGGGCGCCGCGGACCCGGCGCACCTGCTGCAGCAGCACCCGCGCGTCCGCCGGCCGGAGCTCCCGGTCGCGGGCCGTGGCCCGGGCGACCAGGGCGTCGACGTACGCCGGGATGCCGGGCACGAGCAGGCTCGGGGCGGGGACGTCCTCGTGCACGTGCTTGTAGGCCACCTGGATCGGCGACTCGCCCTCGTGCGGCTTCCGGCCGGTGAGCAGCTCGTAGATGATCACGCCCGCTGCGTAGACGTCGGAGCGGGCGTCGGCCCGGCCGTCGACCACGAGCTCGGGGGAGAGGTAGGAGACGGTGCCGATCAGGACCCCGCCGGTCGCGGTGTGCTGGGTCTCCGCGCTGACCGCCCGGGCCAGCCCGAAGTCGGCGACCTTGGTCCGCCCGTCGTCGGCGAGCAGGACGTTCTCGGGCTTCACGTCGCGGTGGATCATCCCGGCCTGGTGCGCGGCGGCGAGCGCGGAGAGCACCGGCTCGATGAGCGCCAGCGCCTTCCGCGGCGCCAGCGGCGCCTCCTTGCGGATCAGGTCACGCAGGGTGTGCCCGGGGATGTACTCCATGGCCAGGAACAACGTGCCGTGGTCGTCACCCTGGTCGAAGACCGAGACCACGTTGGGGTGCGACAGCCGGGCAGCGTGCCGCGCCTCGCGGACGAACCGCGCCGCGAACTCCTGGTCGTCGCCGAGGCCGGTGTGCATGATCTTCAGCGCGCAGACGCGGTCGAGGCGAAGGTCGGTCGCCTCGTAGACGGTCGCCATCCCGCCGCGGGCGATGCGGGGGCCCACGCGGTACCGACCGTCGAGCACACGCCCGATCATCGGGTCGGGCCCGTTCTTGTCCACACGCGTCCTTCCGGCGTCGGCCGGCGGGGGAAGGAGCCGGCTCACCGGCCGATTTTACGGAGTGGGCAAGGCGTTGGGGACCACCCGTCGCGCCCGGGCGTGGCGAAGCCGCTGCTCCGGGCGGGGTCAGCCGGGGTGGTCGCCGGCCGCGATGCGCGTGCGCAGCGCCAGCACGTTGGCCACGTAGCGCCGCGTGTCGTCGTACATCCCATGCCTGCGCACGCCGGCGAGCCCCTGGTAGTAGCCGGCCACCGCCTGCCGGGTGGACGCCTGGTCGAGGAGCACCGCGAGCAGCGCGACCCCGGCGGTGGCGTTGTCGTGAAGGTCGCGCAGGTCGAGCGACCGCCCGACCACCCCCTCCATCCAGCGGCCGGTCGAGGGCATCACCTGCATCGCCCCGATCGCGCCGGCCCCGGAGACCGGGTGCATCTGCCAGCCGGCCTCCTGCCAGGAGACCGCGAGCGCGAGCGCAGGGTCGACACCGTGCCGCCGCGCGGTCGCCGCGACCACCCGCCGGACGGTGGCCCGGCTCGGTCCCACCTCGCTGCGCCGGTCGGCGTTCCCGGCACGGGCCGGGGTACGGCGCTCACCGGCCTGTGGCACGACGGGGATCTCGATCCGTTCGCCGGCCCGCAGCACGGCGCCGTTGCGCTCGACGATCTCGTCGGTCCACGCATGGAACCGGACTGCGAGGCCGCTCGGCGTGTCCCCGGGGCGAACGGTGTAGCCGACGATGCGCCGCCGGTCCGACCCGTGCCCGCTCGAGCCCTCCTCGCGGGCGCCCAGCACACTGCCGGACCGTCCCGTCGGGCGACCGTGGGCAGCCGGGATGGTCAGCGTCTCGCCGGCGACGATCCGGTCCCCGGTCCCGTCGAGGTCGTTGCGCTCGACGAGACGCTCGACGCTGGTGTCGTGGCGCTGGGCGATCTCGGAGAGCGTGTCGCCCGGGCGGACCACGTAGTCGAGGGCGAGAGGCAGCCCGGCGAGCATCATCCCGCCCCCGGCCAGCGACGCGGTGAGCCGTTCCAGCATGCAGGTCCCTTCGTCGTGCCGGTCGTGCGCCCGGAGCCCCGGACGCGCGAGTCCGCCTACCCGCTGTGACGGAAGTGAAACGTGTGACTGCCCGGTTGGAGCTGCGCGGGCCCTGGGTGGCAGAGTTGGTCCGGTGAACGACGCACCTGACCCGACCGACACCGACCTCGAGGAGCTCGTGGGGGAGTGGCTCGACTGGAGCCAGGCCAGTGACCTGCTCGGTGTCAGCGTGAGCAAGGTCCGCCAGCTCATCCGGGAGCACCAGCTCGCGGCCGTCGTACCCTCGCCCGGCGCGGGGCAGAAGGTCCCGGCCGCGCTGATCGCCGACGGCGAGATCGTCAAGGGTGTCCCCGGGCTGCTGACGGTGCTCCACGACGGGGGCTTCGACGACCGCGAGGCGCTGACCTGGCTGTTCACCCCCGACGAGACCCTGCCCGGTCGTCCGATCGACGCGCTGCGCGAGAACCGCGGTGCGGAGGTCAAGCGCCGCGCCCAGGCGATGGCCTTCTGAGTGCCGCACGGGCCGGAGGACCCCGGCCCGTTATGGGGCTTTGGACCCCTGCCGCGACGCGCGCGGGCTGGTTAGAGTCGGGACGTGCAGGACCGGCGGTCGAGCTCGGTCGTCGGTGACCCGTCCCGAGGAGGATCTCAGCGATGAGCGGACTCGCAGCACTACTGGCCGGCCACACCCAGCCCGACGTCTACCTGTGGCACAACGCAGCCAACGTGGCCGACGTCGAGCATGCGGTGGACAAGGCCGGCTGGCACTTCGTCTACCTCGACGGCTGGATGGTCGAGGACAAGGGCGCCTTCCTCAAGGCGCTGGGTGCTGCACTGGAGATCCCCGACTTCGACGGGGAGAGCTTCGACGGGCTGTCGGAGAAGCTGCACGACGTCGACGCCCACGGCCAGCGCGGGATCGTCTTCCTCTGGGACGGCTGGAGCCCACTGGCCCGCGCCGACGAGGAGTCCTTCCACCGGGCGGTGAGCGTCCTGAGCGGCCGGGCCCACGAGGAAGGGTGCGACAAGTGCGCGGTGCTGCTGCGGGGCGAGGGCCCCGAGGTCGAGATCAAGGAGCTGCCTGACGGGCCCCACTGAGGGCCCGTCAGCCGTCTTCAGACCGTCCGCTGGGTCGCCGCCGTGGCGAGCTCGCGCAGCACCGTGCGCGCCTCGTCGGCGACC
The DNA here is from genome assembly GCA_049323155.1 of Actinomycetota bacterium. Taxonomy (GTDB): domain Bacteria; phylum Actinomycetota; class Actinomycetes; order Propionibacteriales; family Nocardioidaceae; genus Nocardioides_C. The sequence goes on from JBMOMG010000108.1 coordinate 21,095, forward strand.
GGCGCAGCCTCCAGGGCCGCGAGGCACCGCGAGGTCAGCTCGTCGATCATCGACTCGACCCGGGCGTGCGCCCCGGACTGCTCGATGATCTGCCGCAGCACGTCCACCTCGCCGGCGTCGAGCGCTGTGCCCAGCCCCTCGTCGAGCCGGCGCCGCTCCTCGTCCGATGCGTGCTCCAGGGCCAGCGCGACCAGCACGGTGCGCTTGCCCTCGACCAGGTCGTCGCCGGCCGGCTTGCCGGTGACCGCGGGGTCGCCGAACACCCCGAGCAGGTCGTCACGGAGCTGGAACGCCTCGCCGAGCGGGAGCCCGAAGCCGCTGAGCGCCTCGAAGAGCTCGGGCGTCGCGCCGGCGAGCGCGGCGCCGATGTGCAGCGGTCGCTCGACGGAGTACTTCGCGGACTTGTAGCGCAGCACGGTCATCGCCGCCTGGACGTCCGAGGCCCGGCGGGCCTGCACCGAGACGTCGAGGAACTGACCGGCGATCACCTCGCTGCGGGTGGTGTCGAAGTAGCCCAGGGCGTCGAGCACCCGGGCCTCGTCGAAGCCGCACGTGCGCAGCAGCTCGTCGGCCCACGACAGGAGCAGGTCGCCCAGCAGGATCGCGGCGGCGGCTCCGTACTGCACCGGGTCACCGCCCCAGCCCGCCTCGCGGTGCTGCTGCTCGAAGGCCCGGTGCGTGGCCGGGCGTCCGCGGCGCACGTCGGAGGCGTCCATGTAGTCGTCGTGCACCAGCGCGCTGGCGTGCAGCAGCTCCAGGGCGGCGGCTGCCCGGACCAGGTGCTCGTCGTACCCGTCGGCGACGCCGGGCACGGCACGGAAGCCCCAGTAGCAGAACAGCGCACGGAACCGCTTCCCGCCGGAGACGGCGTCCCGGGCGGCGGCGACGAGCCGGTCCGCATCGGGGCCGAGGGCGGTGAGCCGGGTGGCCTGGAGGTCGACGAAGTCGTCGAGGGTCTGCTGGACGGCTGAGCGGAACGGGCCCGCGTCCCACGGGGCTGCTGTGTGCGGCGAGGTCACGGCCGCGAGCCTACTTTGGACAGCCCCGGGGCCCGGCCCCGCACCCACCTATCCTTGGACCCATGGCACTCGGACTTCCCTCGCGCATGCCCGGTGCGGCCACCGTCCGGGACCTCATCGACGCGGGCGAGAAGTCGTTCTCCTTCGAGTTCTTCCCACCCAAGGACGAGGCCGGGGAGATCCAGCTCTGGCGCGCGCTGCGCGAGCTCGAGGCGCTGCACCCGACCTTCGTGTCGGTCACCTACGGCGCCGGCGGGTCCACCCGGGACCGCACCGTCCGGGTGACCCGGCAGATCGCCGCCGACACGTCGATGACCCCGATGGCGCACCTGACCTGTGTCGGCCACTCCACCGACACCCTGCGGTCGGTGGTCGGCTCGTACGCCGACGCCGGGATCCGCAACATCCTGGCCCTGCGCGGCGACCCGAGCGAGGGACCCACCGCGCCGTACGTCCCGCACCCCGAGGGTCCCGTGCACGCCGTCGAGCTCGTCGAGCTGGTGAAGTCGCTCGGTGACTTCTGCGTCGGGGTGGCCGCGTTCCCCGAGGGGCACCCGTCGGCGGAGTCGCTCGACGCGGACGCCCGGGTGCTGGCGGCCAAGGCCAGGGCGGGCGCGGAGTTCGCGATCACGCAGCTGTTCTTCCGGGCCGAGGACTACTTCCGGCTCGTCGACCGGGTCTCCGCGCTCGGCGTGGACATCCCGATCATCCCGGGGATCATGCCGATCACGAACCTCGCCCAGATCCGGCGGATGACCGAGCTGTCCGGGGCTGCGCTGCCCGAGGAGGTCGTCGCGCGGGTCTCCCGCCACGGCGAGGACACCGCCGCCGTCCGGGCCGAGGGGATCACGATCGCCACCGAGCTGTGCGACACCCTGCTCGACGGGGGTGCGCCCGGCCTGCACTTCTACACCCTCAACCGGTCCAGGGCCACCGCGGAGATCTACGCCAACCTGCGGTCCGCGGTCGCCTGACGTCAGGCCTTGCCGACCACCTGCGCGACCAGGGCGGCGCTGAGCCCGACGAACGGCACCCCGGCGCCCGGGGTGGCGTGGGCCCCGGCGCAGAGCACGTTCGGCCACGGGGTCGAGGTCCCCGCCCGGCGGGTGACGGTGGCGCGACCCTGCCAGAGCACCCCGTACGGCGAGCCGCCCCACTCCTCGACCAGGTCGCGGGGGGACCGGTCGACGCGGACCTCGACCTGGTCCCGCACGTCGATCCCGCGCCGGGCCAGCGCGGTGACGATGTCCTCGGCCAGCTTCCCGCGGCCCAGCAGCGTCCACGCGGCGCCACCCTCGGGCGCCTGCCCGCCGGTGCGTACGACGATCAGCGGGTCGCCGTGCAGCACGAGCTCGTGCGGCAGCTCGGGAACCTCGCCCTGCAACCCGAGGTGGCAGACGACGGGCGGGATCGCCGGCATCGTCCGCCGGACCATCGCGTCCAGGGAGGGCAGCCGTCGCGGGTCGACCGCGCACACCACGAGGTCGGCGTCCAGGACACCGTCGTCGGTGGCCACCCCGACGGCGAGACCGTCGCGGAGCACGACATCGGCGGCCGTCGTACCCAGCCGGACGTCGACCCGGCGCTCGGCCAGCCGCTTGGTCAGCGCCTCCGCGAAGGCACCCATCCCGCCGGGCACCGTCCAGACACCGAAGTTCTGCTCGACGTAGGCCATCATCCCCATCCACGCCGGCACGTTGCGCGGGTCGTGGCCGTCCATCACCGCCGCGTGCCAGGCCAGGGCGCGCAGCCGCTCGTCCTTGAACGCCTTCGTCACGGCCTTGTGCAGGGTCAACCGCGACTCCAGCACCTCCCGGGCCGGCAGCCCGGAGTGCTCGGCCGACCACGGCCGTTCCAGGTAGTCGCGGCGGAGCACGTTCCAGGTGTCGGCGAAGCCGTGCGTGTAGTCCAGCCAGCGGTCACCCAGGCCGCCGCCCAGTGCCGCCTCGATCGCCTCGTGCTGCACCGAACGGCTGCCGGCGGGCAGGGGCAGCACCGAGCCGTCGGCGAACCGGTGCTCGCGCACCGGGTCCAGCGGGACCAGCTCGAGCTCGCGTTCCAGCGGCCGGCCGGACTTGCGGAACAGGTCGCGCAGCACGGCGGGGAGCGCGGTCGAGACCGGGCCGGAGTCCCAGCGGTAGCCGTCCTGCTCGACGTAGCCGAGCGCGCCGCCGAGACGGTCGCGGCGTTCGACCAGGGTCACCGTGTGCCCGAGCTTGGCCAGCCGCGCCGCGGTCGCCGAGCCACCGAGGCCCCCGCCGACCACCACGACCTTCGCCATGGGGCAAGAGCCTACTGACCCGGACGACGTGGGAGCCGGCGTGGCTAGGCTGGCGTCGTGGCATCCGCGGACACCGCCTCACGACCCCGGCAGCGACGACGTCGAGGGCCCGGCTGGGTGCCGAACCAGCACGGTGCCTGGGCGATGCTGGTCAGCCCCTTCCTCGTCGGGGTCCTCGCCGCCTCGCCACGCTGGGTCCACCTGCCGCTGCTCGTGCTGTGGCTGGTCGGCTACTTCGCCTTCTTCGCCGCCGGGCTGTGGCTGAAGTCGGGCCGGG
>JBMOMG010000109.1:0-7319 GCA_049323155.1 Actinomycetota bacterium
CGCCGAGGACGCGGAGAAGGACGCCGAGAAGGACGCGCAGGACTCCGACGACCGGAGCGGTGACGACTGACCGGGCGCCGACGGCGTCCGCGGGCCTGACCGTCCGCACCCGGATCGCCCTGTCGGTCGCCGTGCTCGTGGGACTCGCCCTCGCCGGGGCGGGTCTCGTCGTGTACGCGCTGGAGTCCGCCCGCATCGAGCGCGCCGTCAGCGAGCAGGTGGAGCAGGAGCTGGCGGAGTTCACCAAGCTGCGCGACGACGGCCTCGACCCGGCTGCCCGACCGGCCCGGGGGTTCACCGACATCCGCAGACTGGTCGAGGTCTTCCTCCTGCGGAACGTGCCCGACGACGACGAGCTGCTGGTCGGCTACTGGGACGGCGCACCGAAGCTGCGCTCCGAGGGCACCCAGCCCGAGCTGCTGACCGACCCCGCGTTCCTCGGAATGGTCGAGGCCCGGCTCCTGCGCGGCGGCACCGACCGGATCGACACCCGGTGGGGCGAGGTGGTGGTCACCGTGCAGCCGGTCAGCGACCAGCAACGCACCGGGGCCTTCGTGATCGCCCACTTCCTCGCCGGAGAGCACGCCGAGCTCGACCGGGTCATGCGGACCTACGCCATCGTCGCCGCGCTCTCGCTCGGCCTGGTCACCGCGGTGGCCGCCTGGCAGGCCGGCCGGCTGCTCCAGCCCCTGCGCACGCTGCGCGACACCGCCGAGGAGATCACCGAGACCGACCTGTCCCGTCGGATCCCGGAGTCCGGGCACGACGACATCTCCGCGCTCACCCACACGTTCAACGAGATGCTCGGCCGGCTCGAGGCGGCCTTCCGCGGACAGCGCCAGTTCCTCGACGACGCCGGGCACGAGCTCAAGACGCCGCTCACCGTGGTCCGCGGCCACATGGAGCTGGTCGACAGCCAGAGCCCGGCGGAGGTGGAGGCCACGCGCGCACTGCTGCTGGAGGAGATCGACCGGATGTCGCGCCTGGTGGGCGATTTGATCATGCTGGCCAAGACCGACCGCCCGGACTTCCTGAAGTACGACGCGGTCAACGTCGCACCGCTCACCGCCACCGTCCTGGAGAAGTGCCGCGGGCTCGGCGAGCGTCGCTGGGTCCTGGACGAGACGGCCGACGCCCTCGCCTGGGTGGACGAGCAGCGGGTCACCCAGGCGATGCTGGAGCTGGCGCAGAACGCGGTGAAGCACACCGGCCCCGGTGACGAGATCGGGCTCGGGTCCGCTGCCGACGCGCACACGGTCCGGCTGTGGGTGCGAGACACCGGCCCGGGCGTGCCCGACGCCGACAAGGACCTCGTCTTCGACCGGTTCGGACGCTCGGCGGTGCCCGCGGGCGACGAGGGGTTCGGGCTGGGGCTGTCGATCGTGCGGGCGATCACGCACGCCCACGGTGGCACCGCCCACGTTGAGGACGCCCGGCCGCGGGGAGCACGATTCGTACTGACCCTGCCGACCCGACGGAAGGACGAGGTGTGGCTCGGATCCTGATCGCCGAGGACGAGGCGCGGATCGCCTCGTTCATCACCAAGGGCCTGGGCGCCGAGGGCTACACCACGTCCAGCGTGGCGGACGGCCCCAGCGCGCTGGACCTCGCGCTCGGCGGGGGCTTCGACCTGATGATCCTCGACATCGGCCTGCCCGGCATGGACGGCTACGAGGTGCTCGACCAGCTGCGGGCCTCCGGCAGCAGGATGCCGGTGATCGTGCTCACCGCACGGGACTCGGTCACCGACACCGTCTCCGCGCTGGAGGGCGGCGCCGACGACTACATGGCCAAGCCGTTCCGGTTCGCCGAGCTGCTCGCCCGGGTCCGCCTCCGGTTGCGCCACGGCGGGGAGCGGGCCGCGGCCCGCGAGGACGACCTGGAGGTGAACGGCGTACGCCTCGACCTGCGCACGCGCCGGGCCACGGTCGCCGGCCGCGACGTCGAGCTGTCGGCCCGGGAGTTCGAGCTGGCCGAGATCTTCATGCTCAACCCCGGGCAGGTGCTCTCCCGGGAGCAGATCCTCTCGCACGTGTGGGGCTACGACTTCGACCCGGGCTCGAACGTCGTCGACGTCTACGTCGGCTACCTGCGCAAGAAGCTCGGCAACGACTCGATCCGGACCGTCCGCGGCATGGGCTACCGGTTCGAGGCCTGAACGTGCACCGTGGCGACGCGTGGCTCAGCGCGTCTTGAAGCCGGCCAGCCGGCCGCGCGGCGCTCGCTCGAGTGCGGGCTGCAGACCCTCGGCCACCTCGTGGGGCAGCGGCCGGTTGGCCGGGTCCGGCTCCAGGCAGGCGTAGACCACCTTCGTGACGTCGGTGGCCACCCGGTCCGGGAGCACGTACGGCGCGTCGACGACCTGCGGGAACCGTTCCTCGAGGGTGCTGGCCGCCTCGGCGGCCCGGTCGAACGGCTTGTAGCCGGCGATCGCCTCGAACAGCGCCACCCCGAGCCCCCACACGTCGCTGGCCGGACCGGGGCGTCCGGTCGACGGGGGCTCGCACTGCTCCGGCGCCATGTAGGGGTCGGTGCCGATCGGGTGGTCGAGCGCCGCAGCGGCCTCCACGGTGCGGGCGACGCTGAGGTCGATCAGCCGGGCCGGGGCGCCCATGATGATGTTGCTCGGCTTGATGTCGAGGTGCACGTAGCCGATCCGGCGGAGGTAGTGCAGCGCCGAGGCAACGTCGATCGCCAGCGGGAGGTACTGCTGTTCCTGCAGCGGACCGTACCTGCGGATCAAGGTGGACAGCCGGGGACCGTCGAGGTGCTCGAGCACCACGTGCGGCCGGTCCCCGGCCACCTCCGAGCGCAGACCGCGTACGACGACCGGGTGGTTGACGCGGGACAGGGCCTCGACCTCACGGCGCAGGCCGCGCAGGCTCTTGGGGTCGTCGACCTGGCCGGGACGGACCACCTTGACCACGACCGGTCCGAAGGTGATCTCGTCGAACGCCAGGTAGGCCTCGTAGGCCTCGCCGCCGCCGAGCAGCTTCATCGCCGTCAGGTCGCGGGTGATCGCGTCGCCCGGGGCGAAGCCCCACGAGTCGTGCCTGGTGCCCATGTCAGCCTCCCGATCGTCGTACCGGACTCAGCTACGACCGCGCGTGTCGTTGCGCGAGCGGTCGTTGGTGTGGTTCGCCGTCCAGTCCCGGGTGCGCGTGTCGCCGGGCCCGTCGAAGGTGAAGTCCTTGGTCAGGTCGCTGCGGCTGAGGTCGCGGTCGCGGCTGACCCGGGTGAAGTTGCTGCGGGTGTTGTCGCTCGTCGACCGGCTGGCACCTGTGTTGGTGTCGATGCCGTCGGTGTCGGTGCCGTCCATGGTGTCGTCGTCATCGTCGTCGGAGACCAGGACCAGCTCGGTGACGTTGTCCTCGCGCTTGACCGCGACCTCGTCGTCGGGACCGGCCGCCACGCTGGCACCGGGCATCGCCATGAGCCCGACGCCGACGAGACCGGCCAGGCCGAGGGAACCGATGGGCAGGAGCTTCTTCATCGCCTTACCGCCTTTCGCGGCCCCAACGGGGCCGAAGTGGTTGATCTGACAACCACGACGATGCTGCGGCGGGGTGAGACCGGCATGAGGCGCTGATGAGACTGCTCTCATCCGCCGCGCGCCGACCCGGCAGGTGGACTGGTCAGCCGGGATTCTCACGGTTTGCCGGCCATGCAGGACGGGAACCACTTCGGCGTCTCGGGTCACCACCAGAAGGGCCGGTTCCTTGTCCAGCTACGCACCCTGTCCCGACTGCGGCGAGTACTTCACCTACGCAGCGTCGGAGTCGCACGCGTGCGAGCCACAGCGGCGCGCCGACTACCAGATGCTCACCCTGCGCGCCGAGGTCTCGGCGTTCGAGAGCCTCTTCCGCAGCTACCTGACCAGGAAGGAGGGTCAATTCGAGGCCTGGTTGGCCGCCCAGCAGGTGCGTCGTACGGCCTGAGCCCCGGGTTTCCCTCAAGCCCAGGGGTGGGCACGCCGATCGTCTAGGTATCGGAACTCCGACGACTCGGCCAGGAAGACCAGCCCCATGCCCCACACCTCCCGCTCCAGGACCACCCAGATCGTCATCGTCCTCGCAACGATGATCGCCGTCACGCTCGCCGCCCTCGGGCCCGCCACGACCGCGCAGGCGCAGTCCACGACTGCCCGACGTGAGGCCGGCAACCCGCTGGTGGGTGGGCCGTGGGGCATCGACACGAGGCACGAGATCTACAAGGCCTATGACGCGGCGCGGGGCAAGAACAGGGAGCTGCTCGGCAAGATGGCGCTCCGCCCCCGGGTCTTCTGGTTCCACGACCAGGCACCGATCAACGACATCACCCGCCGGGTGCGCGCACACATCGAGGACTCGCAGGACGGCAACCCGAACGCGCTCGTGCACATGGCGGTCTTCCGGCTGTGGCCCGAGGGCGAGGCGATGCTGAACAAGCCGCTGACGCTGGCGGACCGCAGCAGGTACCGCCGCTGGATCGACAACGTGGCCAAGGGGATCGGCTCGGCCCGGGTGGTCCTGGTCCTCGAGCCCGACCTCGCGGTCGCGTTGCAGGGCTGGCGCCCGTCGGTGCGCATCAGCCTGACCAGGTACGCCGCACGGGTCTTCTCGAAGCTGCCGCGCACCACGATGTACATCGACGCCGGCTCGGCTGACTGGCTGTCCATCCCCCGCGCGGTGAGCATGCTGCGCGGTGCCGGGATCGGCTACGCCCGAGGCTTCTCGCTCGGCGCCACGCACTACGCGGCCACCGGGGACGAGATCGAGTACGGCACCCGGCTGGTCGCGGCTCTGGCGAAGGCCGGCTTCCCTCGTCGCCGGTTCGTGGTCGACACCTCCGACAACGGCCGCCCGTTCACCTGGCTGCAGTACTGGGCCGCGCACCCGCTGGGCGACTACGACAACGCCGAGGAGTGCCGGACCCTGAGCCAGCGGCGCTGCGTCACCCTCGGGATCCCGCCGACCACGGACGTCGACGCGCCCGGCACCGGACTGACCCTGCGGCAGCGGCGGCTGGCCCGCGCCAACGTCGACGCGTACCTGTGGTTCAGCCGGCCCTGGATGGTCTACGCCCGACCGGCGTACATGGACCTCGACCGCGCCCTCGCGGTGGCCCGGACCACGCCGTTCTGACCCACCGCGGCGACAGCCTCGGTCGGCGTCGCTCAGGCGCCGACCGCGGCGTGCATCTCCCACACCAGGATCTCGGCGTGCTCGGACGCCGTCACCGTGTGACCTCCGGTGGCGGTGAACCGTACGGCGTCGCCGGCGCCGAGCTCACCCGCGCCCTCGAGGGACACCGCTCCCCGGGGGACGAACAGGTGCAGGTACGGCGCCTCGGGCAGCTGCACGCTCTGGCCGGGCCGGAGGCGCGCGGCGTGGAGAGCGGCGTACCTGTTCCTGATCCGGATGGCGGACTCGCCGTCGTGCTTGGCCATCCCGGAGGCCACCGGCACCAGACCACCGGCGAGCACCCGGTCGTCGATCTCGAGCTGTTCGTAGCCCGGAGTGAGGTCCGGCTCGTCCGGGACGACCCACATCTGCACGAAGTGGACGGGGTCCCGGTGCACGTCGCCGGCGAGACGCCACGAGTCGTTCTTCTCCGAGTGCAGGATTCCCCGCCCGGCGCTCATCCGCTGCGCGAGCCCCGGATAGATCACCCCGTTGTGGCCGGTGGAGTCCTGGTGGACCAGGGATCCCTCGAGCACCCAGGTGACGATCTCCATGTCGCGGTGCGGGTGGGTGTCGAAGCCGGTGCCGGCGTCGACGACGTCGTCGTTGTTGACCAGCAGCAGCCCGTGGTGGGTGTTGGCCGGGTCGTAGTGGTGGCCGAAGGAGAAGGAGTGCTTGGAGTCCAGCCACCCGACCTCGGTCGCGAAGCGGTCCTGCGCGCGGCGGACGTCGACCGTCGGGACGAGACGCGGACTCATGCGGTGCTCCTGTCGGGTGGTGGAGGTGGTCAAGACGACGGGGCCGCCGGCGGTTCGCCCGCCGACGGCCCCGACCTCGATGCTGCTGTCAGGCGCTCTTGATCGCGGAGACCTCGAACTCCAGCACGATCTTGTCACCGACCAGGACGCCGCCGGTCTCGAGCGCGGCGTTCCAGGTGATGCCGTAGTCCTTGCGGTTGATCGTGACCTGGCCCTCGAAGCCGGCGCGCAGGTTGCCGAACGGGTCGGTGGCGGCACCCTCGAACTCGAACGGGATCGTCACGGAGTTGGTGACACCCTTGATCGTCAGGTCGCCGACCAGCTCGAAGCCGTTGTCGCCGGTGGGACGCACGGCGGTCGAGACGAAGTCGATCGTCGGGTACTCGTCCATCGCGAGGAAGTCGTTGCTGCGCAGGTGACCGTCACGGTCCTGGTTGCGCGTGTCGATGCTGGCGGCCTGGATGGTCACGTTGACCTTCGAGGACGTCAGGTCGTTGCCGTCGACGACAGCGGTGCCCTCGAACTCGTTGAACGAGCCGCGGACCTTGGTGACCATCGCGTGCCGGGCGACGAACCCGATGCGGGTGTGCGACGGGTCCAGGGTCCAGGTGCCGGTCAGGTCGGAGACGGTGGCGGGGACGTTGGGGGTGGTGGTCATGGAGGACTCCTCGAGCGTTGGCTTGTTAGTTGATCTATCAACTACTTTCCCTCAACCTCGTTGCGATGTCAACTATTCCCGTCCCTGCACCAGCTCAAACGCTGCGCGCGACGCCGCGCTGGTGTCAGGTGGACAGGCAGACCGACGTACGCCGGCCCGGCGGCACGCTCGGCGGCAGCACGCCCGCAGGAACCTGCCTGTTGAGGTGACGCAGAAGACCCGGCGCGGCGGACGCGGCCCCGGTCTCTGGCGCCACGCGGGCTCGCGGGAAGGCGATCCGCAGGTCGTGGTGGGTGGTGAGTGGTGGGCGCAGCAGGGATCGAACCTGCGACCACCTCCTTGTAAGGGAGGTGCTCTACCGCTGAGCTATACGCCCCGAAGCGGGCCACAGCCTACGCGAGGTCCCGGGGCGCCGCGAAGGACGTCCCGGCGGGCGGGCCAGGGAGCCGGAAATGCGTACGACCGCTGGCGTCTCGGGTCACCAGCGGTCGTAGCAATGACTATTCAACAGTCCGCCGCCAGAGATGTCACAGGATTCGCGCAAAATGTGGATGGCCGGCGCAGATTCTTTACTTTAGGCGCCCGACGACGACAGTGCGGTGATCTGCGCGACCGCCTCGTCGACCGGTCGGGCCTCCCCCATCGGGTTGTGCCGGATCCAGCGCAGCGCACCGCCTGGGTCGACCAGGAACGACGAGCGGGTCGGACAGCCCCGGTCGGGGTCGAGGACACCGTACGACG
>JBMOMG010000109.1:7329-24561 GCA_049323155.1 Actinomycetota bacterium
GCGACCTCGCCGTGCGGCCAGAAGTCCGAGAGCAACGGGAACTCCAGCCCGTCCCGGTCGGATTGCGCACGCAGCGCGAACATCGGGTCGCACGAGACCGCGAGCAGGTCGGCGCCGGCGTCGGCGATCCGCGCGGCGTTGTCGCGCAGCTCGGTGAGCTCCCCGGTGCACACGCCGCTGAACGCGAACGGGAAGAACACCAGCAGCACCGCCCGCTCCCCCAGGCTTGCGCTCAGGGTCACCCTGCGGCCGTGCTGGTCCCGCAGCGTGAAGTCCGGCGCCCGGTCGCCGAGGTCCAGCGCCATCAGCTGTTCGCGAGCTCGCGCTTGAGGATCTTGCCGGTGGCGTTGCGGGGCAGCTGGTCGATGAAGACGATGTCGCGCGGCACCTTGTAGCGGGCGAGGTTCGCCTTCACGTGGGCCTTCAGCTCCTCCTCGTCGGCGGCGCCGGGCTCGGAGAGTACGACGAACGCCCGCAGCCGTTTGCCGAACTCGTCGTCGTCCACCCCGATCGCCGCGACCTCGACGACCGCGTCGTGGCGGGCCAGGCAGTTCTCGACCTCCTGCGGGAAGACGTTCTCGCCGCCGGAGACGATCATCTCGTCGTCACGGCCCTCGACGAACAGGTGGCCGTTGTCGTCGAACCGGCCGACGTCACCGGTGGCCATCAGCCCGTGGATCATGTCCTTCGACCCGCCGCCGGTGTAGCCCTCGAACAGCATCGAGTTGCCCACGAAGATCCGGCCCTCCTCGCCGGGCGGGCACTCGTTGCCGTGCGCGTCGTACACCTTGACCACGGTGGCGTGCGGCGGCTTCCCGGCGGTGCCGGGGGCGTCGCGCAGGTCCTGCGGGCCGGCGATCGTGGCCCAGGCGACCTCGGTCGAGCCGTAGATGTTGTAGAGGTGGTCGCCGAAGTGGTCCATCCAGTCGGTGCCCAGGTCACCGGGCAGCGCCGACCCGGACGCGGCGACCACCTTGACGTGCGAGAGGTCGTAGGAGCGCAGGGTCTCCTCGGGCAGCTGCAGGATCCGCTGCAGCATCACCGGGATCACCACCAGCGAGTCGCACTCGTGCTCGGTCACCGCCTGCAGACAGCCCTCCGGGTCGAACTTGCGGCGCAGCACCATCGTGCTGCCCATCAGCATCGCCAGCGCCAGGTGCGCCCACCCCCACGTGTGGAACAGCGGCGCCGCGATGTGCGTGCGCCAGCCCCGCTTCAGCGGCAGCCGGGACAGCAGAGCGACGCCCGCGTCGAAGGACGCCTCGCTGCGGGGTGCGCCCTTCGGCGTGCCGGTGGTCCCCGAGGTCAGGATGACCGAGCGGCCGCGGCGGCGTGGCGGGGTGAGGTCGGCGGTCGACTCGGCGGTGATCATCGCCTCGAGCGTGGGCAGGTCGGTCTCGGTGTCCTGCCACGCGTGCACCCGGGGTACGTCGATCGCGGCCCGGTCCACCAGGCCGTCGAACTCCTCGTCGTACACGATCGCCGCCGGCCGCTCCCGCTCGCAGACCTCGCCGAGCTGGGGCGCGGCGAACGCGGTGTTGAGGTAGAGCACGTCGGCGCCGAGCTTGTTGATCGCGATCGTGGTCTCCACGAAGCCGCGGTGGTTGCGGCACAGCACCGCGACGCTGTCACCCTCGGCGACACCGATCCTGCGCAGGCCGCGCGCGAGGGCGTTGCTGCGCTCGTGCAGCTCGCGCCAGGTCAGCTCGCCGAGCTCGTCGACGACACCGACCTGGTCGGGCGCACGCAGCGCCAGCGTGGCGAACCCCCCGGCCGGTCCGCGGCCCCACTGACGAAGCGTCGTGACGATCCCGACGAGCACCCGTGGCGGGTAGGGGTGGATCACTCCCGCCGAGGTGAGCACGCGGAGCGTGGTGAGCTCCTTGGAGAGCAGTGTCGCCGCCTTGGCCAGCATCCAGGGTCCTCCTCGGTCGAGTCGGACTACTGTAACCGCCGTTTACACAAAGCGGCACCGGCGTCTCAGCGAGCCGTCTGCGGTCCGCCGCAGGTCAGTGCGAGGTCTTCGGAGCGACCAGGCGGGTCGCCGCCCATTCCTTGCTGACCCCTGCCGTGGAGGTGGTCGCGAGCCCGGCGACCTGCGCCGCCTCGGCGATGTCGGCGGGGTCCACCGTGCCCGGACGGCCCACCTTGGGAGTGAGCAGCCAGATCACGCCCCCACCGACGAGGTCGGTGAGCGAGTCCACCAGTGCGTCCACCAGGTCACCGTCGTCGTCGCGCCACCAGAGGAGGACCGAGTCGACGACGTTGCCGTACTCCCCGTCCACCAGGTCCGCGTCGATGGTGTCCTCGATCTGGACCCTGAGGTCGTCGTCGACGTCCTCGTCCCAGCCGAGCTCCTGGATGACCATGCCGGGCTTGAACCCGAGTCGGTCACCTACGGTCTGGGTGGCGGTGCCCTCCTGGCCACCCGCGGTCGCGCTCACCTAGCTCCTCCAAACGACGTGTGACAGAGCACCCGTGTGCTCCGCTGATGTCGGGTAGTCCACCGGAAGTCACACGCCCGCGCAACCCCAACGGCCCGGTGTCCCACGGCGATGCCACCCTTGTCGTATGCAACAGGCGGACCCCACGGCGCTCTCGGCCCCCTCCGACGAACCGGTCACCCTCGCGCCGGCACACGTCACCTCGGTCAACGTCAGCGCGGTGCACGACTTCTCCAAGGCACCCGCACTCGAGGTTCGGTTGCTCCCGGGCCTGGGGGTCGAGGGAGACGCCCACTGCGGCGAGACGGTGCGCCACCGCCACGACCGGCGCAAGGATCCCGACCGGCCCAACCTGCGCCAGGTGCACCTGATCGCGCTCGAGCTGCTCGAGGAGATGGCCCGGCACGGCCACGCCCTGCGCCCCGGCGACCTCGGCGAGAACATCACCACCTCGGGTGTGGACCTGCTGTCCCTCCCGACCGGCACCCTCCTGCGGCTCGGCGACGGCGCCGCGCTCAGGCTGACCGGGCTGCGTACGCCGTGCCGGCTGATCGACGCCTTCCAGGCCGGCTTGATGAAGCGGATGTGGGGCCCCGCGGAGGGCGGTCGACGAGCCCCTCGGGCAGGCGTCATGTCCGTGGTCACCGCCGGGGGCGTCGTGCGCCCGGGCGACCCCGTGACCGTCGTACTCCCGCAGGCGCCGCACACCCCGCTCGGGCCGGTCTGACCGGCGGGCCGGCCGGGTACCCGCTGGGGTACCGGTCAGTAAATTTGGTACGGGCCGCGGACGTGACACGATGCATGGTGAGGGTCCGCGACCCGGTCCCTCTCCCGCACAACGACGTGTACCTGAGAGCAGAGGAATCGTGGCGAACACCAACGACGGCCCCGGGACACCTTCCGTGATCCACGAGGGTCTCCCCACGCAGCTTCCCGACATCGACCCCGACGAGACGCAGGAGTGGATCGACTCCCTCGACGCGCTCCTCGACGAGCGGGGCCGGACCCGCGCGCGGTACGTCATGCTCAAGCTCCTCGAACGCGCGCGCGAGCGCCAGGTGGGCGTCCCTGCCCTGCGCAGCACCGACTACATCAACACGATCCCGCCGGAGCGCGAGCCCTGGTTCCCCGGCGACGAGCACATCGAGCGCCGGATCCGCGCGTTCATCCGCTGGAACGCCGCGGTCATGGTCTCCGGCGCCAACCGGAAGGGCCTCGAGGTCGGCGGCCACATCGCCACCTACCAGTCGGCCGCCTCGCTCTACGAGGTCGGCTTCAACCACTTCTTCCGCGGCAAGGACCACCCCGGCGGCGGCGACCAGATCTTCTTCCAGGGCCACGGCTCCCCCGGCATCTACGCCCGGGCGTTCCTCGAGGGCCGGCTGACCGAGGACCAGATGTCGAAGTTCCGGCAGGAGGTCCAGCACGGCGTCGGACGGGGGCTCTCGTCGTACCCCCACCCCCGGCTGATGCCGCAGTTCTGGGAGTTCCCGACGGTGTCGATGGGTCTCACCGGCATCAACGCGATCTACCAGGCGCGGTTCAACCGCTACCTGCACAACCGCGGGATCAAGGACACCAGCCAGCAGCGGGTGTGGGCGTTCCTCGGTGACGGCGAGATGGGTGAGCCGGAGTCGCTCGGTGCGATCGGCGTGGCCGCCCGCGAGGAGCTCGACAACCTCACCTTCGTCATCAACGCCAACCTGCAGCAGCTCGACGGCCCGGTGCGCGGCAACGGCAAGATCATCCAGGAGCTGGAGTCCTACTTCCGCGGCGCCGGCTGGAACGTGATCAAGGTGATCTGGGGCCGCGAGTGGGACGACCTGCTCGCCAAGGACGTCGACGGCGTGCTGGTCAACCGGATGAACACCACCCCCGACGGGCAGTTCCAGACCTACTCCGTCGAGACCGGCGAGTACATCCGCGAGCACTTCTTCGGCGGCGACCCGCGGCTGCGCCGGATGGTCGAGCACATGTCCGACGACGAGCTGCGCAAGCTGCCCCGCGGCGGCCACGACTACCGCAAGGTGTACTCCGCCTTCAAGGCCGCCACCGAGCACGTCGGCCAGCCGACGGTGATCCTCGCCCACACCATCAAGGGCTGGACCATCGACGCCCTGGAGGGCCGCAACGCGACCCACCAGATGAAGAAGCTGACCAAGGACGACCTGAAGAAGTTCCGCGACCGGCTCTACCTGCCGATCACCGACAAGCAGATCGACGAGGCCGAGGTCGCGCCGTTCTTCCACCCCGGCAACGACGCGCCGGAGATCGAGTACATGATGGAGCGCCGTCGCCAGCTCGGCGGCTCGCTGCCCAAGCGGGTGGTGCGCGCCAAGGCGCTCAAGCTGCCCGGAGACGCGGTCTACAGCGAGCTCAAGCAGGGCTCGGGCAAGCAGGCGATCGCCACCACGATGGCGCTCGTGCGGCTGCTCAAGGACCTGATGAAGGACAAGGAGATCGGGCAGCGGATCGTGCCGATCGCGCCCGACGAGTTCCGCACCTTCGGCATGGACTCGATGTTCCCCACGGCGAAGATCTACCAGCCCGCAGGCCAGACCTACGACGCCGTCGACCGCAAGCTGCTGCTCACCTACAAGGAGTCCGCGCAGGGCCAGATGCTCCACGAGGGCATCTCCGAGGCGGGTGCGCTCGCCTCGGCGACCGCCGCGGGCTCGGCGTACTCCACGCACGGCGAGCAGATGATCCCGTTCTACATCTTCTACTCGATGTTCGGGTTCCAGCGCACCGGCGACTCGATCTGGGCGATGGCCGACCAGCTCGCCCGTGGCTTCCTGATCGGCGCCACCGCCGGCCGTACGACGCTCACCGGCGAGGGCCTGCAGCACGCCGACGGTCACTCCCCGCTGCTCGCGGCGAGCAACCCCGCCGTCGTGCACTACGACCCGGCGATGGCCTACGAGATCAGCCACATCGTCCAGGACGGCCTGCGCCGCATGTACGGCTCCGACGAGGAGCACCCCGAGGGCGAGAACGTCATCTACTACCTGACGGTCTACAACGAGCCGACCGTGCAGCCCAAGGAGCCCGAGGACCTCGACGTCGAGGGCCTGCTCAAGGGCATCTACCACGTCGCGGTGCCGCCGGCGGTCGAGCAGGACAGCCCGCCGCGGGTGCAGCTGATGGCCTCCGGCGTCGGCTTCCCGTGGATCACCGACGCGCAGCGGATGCTCGCCGAGGAGTGGGGCGTCGCCGCCGACACCTGGTCGGTGACCTCGTGGAACGAGCTGGCCCGGGACGCGGTGGCCGCGGAGGAGCACAACCTGCTCCACCCGTCCGAGGCCCCCCGCACGCCGTACGTCACGCACAAGCTGAAGGAGGCCGAGGGTCCCTTCGTCGCCGTGAGCGACTACATGGCCGCGGTGCCGCTGCAGATCGCCAAGTGGGTGCCCGGCGACTACCGCGTCCTCGGGACCGACGGGTTCGGGTTCGCCGACACCCGCCCCGCCGCCCGCCGCTTCTTCCACGTCGACGCCCAGTCGGTCGTGGTCGCGGCGCTGCAGGCGCTGGCCGACCGGGGTGAGATCAAGCCGGAGGTCGTGCAGGAGGCCTTCGACAAGTACCGCATCGACGACCCGACCGCCGTGCGCGGCGTGAAGCAGGAGGGCGGCGACGCCTGACGTCCGCTCGCCGGAACACAGATGAGCTGGGGCTCCCCGCACGCGGGGGGCCTCAGCTCCTCGACTGGGCCTTGCGGGCCGCGCGAGCAACATCCCACGTCGTGTGGACGCATCCCTCGCGTCATGCCGCGTGTGGACCGTCCATAACCCCGCGTTACAACCGGGCGGTGGAGGGGGTCAGGCGATCTCGACGACCTCGGCCACGGCCTCGCGAGAGGTCGTCGCGGCGTCGGGGCCGTTCTTGAGCAGGTTGCGCCAGCGGCCGCGGTGGTACGTCGCCGGCTCGGTCGCCCTGATGAAGTCGTTGAGGATCTTCACGAACCGCTGCGGATGGTCCTTGTGCGGGAAGTGGCCGGCGTTGGGAACCACCTCGACCGTCGCGTCGGGGGCGATCTCTCGCGCGAGGTCGGCGTGGCTGGCCGGGATCACCATGTCGTCGGTGCCCCAGATCACGCACATCGGCATCGCGTTGGTCAGGTAGGCACGATCGGCCATCGTGACCACCTGGCCGCGCCAGTCCACCACCGCGCGCACCACGTGGGTGATCGCGGCGCGGGCCTGGCGGTCCGAGAGGTGCTGGACGATGTCGGCCACCTCGTCGAGGTCCCGCACGTGCGGGATGCCGGTGGCGGCCAGGGCCCGCAAGCCGAGCTTGGCGGCCTGGAGCAGGCCCGGCTTGGTGGCCAGGCCCATCGCCAGCTGGAAGCCCGGCAGCGAGATCGCGCGGATCGCGGCGGTCACCTCGCGGCCGATGCCGCCCGGCGCGACGAGCACGAGACGCTCGGTCCGCTCGGGGAACTGGTAGGCGAACTGCATGGCCACGCCGCCCCCGAAGCTGTGGCCGACCACCGTCACCTTGTCGATGCCGAGCACCGTGAGCAGGTCGCGCATGCCGTTGGCGTAGCCGCCCACGCTGTAGTCCGCGCGCGGCTTGTCGGAGCTGCCGTGACCCAGCAGGTCCGGGGCGATCACGGTGTAGCGCCGGGAGAGCGCCTCGATCACCGGTGCCCAGGTGGTGTGGTCGCAGCCCAGGCCGTGCAGCAACAGCAGCGCGGGTCCACTGCCGACCTTCACGAAGGCGCGGCGGTGGCCGTGGATGGTGAGGTACTGGACCTCGGGGACCCTGGGCATGGGTGATGCTCCTCACAGCGGGTGCGTTCCCCGGATGCTACCCAGAACCCGTTGCAGTAACCCCGCATTCCCCTGCCGATATTGGCGATTCGCGATCAGAGGTCGGTTTCACGGGTCGAACGGCGAAGTGCTCCAGACCGGCTCCCACGGCCCCCTCCACACTAGGCTCGGCGTCATGACCACCCCGCGGCGACGCAGCCGCGCCCAGATCGCCCGGCGGCTGCAGAGCTCCGCCGGCGACCTGACCACGGCGGCGCTGGCCCGCATGGAGCAGGAGATGCCCTGGTTCCGGCAGCTGTCCGCGGAGAACCGGTCCTGGATCGGCCTGATCGTGCAGGCCGGCATCAACGCCTTCGTCACCTGGTACCAGGACCCCGAGGCCGACACCCCACTGACCGCCGAGGTGTTCGGGGCCGCTCCCCGTACCCTCACCGGCATTGTGAGTCTCCACCAAACGGTCGAAATGGTGCGGATGAGCATCGAGGTCGTCGAGGACAACCTCGACACCGCCGTCGGACCGGAGGACGCGCCCTCGGTGCAGGAGGCGGTCGTGCGCTACGCCCGCGAGGTCGCGTTCGCCACCGCGGAGGTGTACGCCAAGGCGGCCGAGATGCGCGGCGCCTGGGACGCCCGGCTCGAGGCCCTGGTCGTCGACTCCGTGCTGCGCGCCGAGGCCGACGAGACGGTCCGGTCGCGCGCGAGTGCGCTGGGCTGGCAGGCGCGCGGCGGCGTCATGGTCGTGCTCGGTCGTGCGCCCGCGGCGGTGGGCGACGAGGAGGGCCACGACCGCGAGTCGATCATCGACGAGGTACGGCGGTCGGCACGCCACTTCGGCCTCGACGCGCTGTGTGCCGTGCAGGGCGATCGGCTGGTCGTCGTACTCGGCGGCGTCGAGAACCCAGACAAAGCAGGGGCATCGATCACGCAGCACTTCGGGGAGGGACCTGTCGTCGTCGGCCCGGTGGTCGCCGACCTGGTCCAGGCGCACGTCTCGGCACGCGCCGCGGTCGCCGGGCTCCGCGCCGCCTCCGGGTGGCCGGCGGCTCCACGCCCGGTGGCCGCCGACGACCTGCTGCCCGAGCGCGCCCTCGCCGGCGACGGCCACGCCCGCCGGCAGCTGGTCTCCGACGTCTACCGGCCGCTCCTCGACGCGGGCGCGGCCACCCTCGACACCGTGGCGACGTTCCTGGACCGGGGCGGGTCGATCGAGGGCACGGCGCGCTCGATGTTCGTGCACGCCAACACCGTGCGGTACCGGCTGCGCCGGGCCGCGGACGTCACCGGGCTGACGCCGACCGACCCTCGCGACGCCTACACCTACCGGGTCGCGCTGACCCTCGGCCGGCTGCACGGACCGGAGGCCGGAGCCCCGACCGGCTTGTAGGAGTCCTACAAGAATCCGCCCCCGATCTTCGTGCGTGCTGGTGCTGATCGATCGGGGTGCGGCCGGGCAGAGTGGACCCCGTGCTTGTCATCGTCGCTCCGGGCCAAGGCGCCCAGACTCCCGGCTTCCTCGCCCCGTGGCTCGAGCTGCCGACCTTCGCCGACCGGCTGGCGTGGCTCTCCGCGGTGGCCGACATGGACCTCGCCCACTACGGCACCGAGGCCGACGCGGAGACGATCCGTGACACCGCGGTGGCTCAGCCGCTGCTCGTCGCCGCGGGCCTGCTCGCCGCGCTCGAGCTCTTCCCACACCCCGCCGACGCCTTCGGCCGGATCGGGGCGGTGGCCGGGCACAGCGTCGGCGAGCTGACCGCTGCGGCCGGCGCTCGCGCGATCACCGCCGAACAGGCGATGGTGCTGGTCCGCGAGCGCGGCAAGGCGATGGCCGCCGCGGCCCGGACCACTCCGACCAGCATGACCGCGATCCTCGGGGGCGACCGCGACGAGGTGCTCGCCAAGCTGGCCGGGCTCGGCCTGACCGCAGCCAACGACAACGGCCCCGGCCAGGTGGTGGCAGCCGGGACCACCCAGCAGCTTGCGCAGCTCTCCGAGGATCCTCCGGCCAGGTCCCGGCTGATGCCGCTCTCGGTGGCCGGCGCCTTCCACACCGAGCACATGGCCCCCGCCGTCGACGTGCTCGCGCGGCTCGCCAAGGCCGTCTCCACCCACGACCCGCGCACCCCGCTGATCTCCAACCGCGACGGGCAGGTGGTCCACGACGGCCGCGAGGTCGTCCGCCGGATCGTCAGCCAGGTCGCCAGCCCGGTGCGCTGGGACCTGTGCCTGGAGACGATGGCCGACCTCGGTGTCACGGGCATCCTCGAGATGCCGCCCGCCGGCACGCTCACCGGGATCGCCAAGCGTGCACTCAAGGGCGTGGAGACGTTCGCGCTGAAGACGCCCGACCAGCTCGACGACGCGCGCGCCTTCTGCGACAAGCACGGCACCGCCTCGCAGATCGACACCACCCCCACCTGGCGGATGCTGGTGTCCCCGGCCAAGGGCACCTTCCGGCTCAACGACGGGCTCCCCGAGGGCGGCACGATCGCCCCGGACACCGCCGTCGGCGCGGTCGCCAGCCTGCGCGACGAGACCCCGGTCAACGCCCCTCACGGCGGCACGATCGTGGAGTGGCTGGTCCACGACGGCGACCTGGTCTCCCCCGGCCAGCCGTTGGTCCGGCTGCACCCCGAGGGCGTGGCCTGATGAGCCCCTTCAGACCGGCCGTAGGCGAGCGTGGCAGCGAGCACGCCCGGGTCCTCGGCCTCGGCGCCTACCGGCCCAGCCGGGTGGTCCCCAACTCCGAGATCGTCGACGCGATCGACTCCAGCGACGAGTGGATCCAGCAGCGCTCCGGCATCAAGCAGCGGCGTTGGGCCACGCCTGAGGAGACCGTGCAGATGATGTCGGTCTCCGCCTCACGCGACGCGCTCGCGCAGGCCGGGATCGAGCCGGCTCAGGTCGACTGCGTCATCGTCGCCACCGTCTCGCACCTGCTGCAGACGCCGGCCGTCGCGACCGCGATCGCCCACGAGCTCGGCACCGAGCGGGCGGCGGCGTTCGACATCTCCGCCGCGTGCGCCGGCTTCTGCCACGGCATCGCCCTGGCATCGGACATGGTGCGAGGCGGTACGGCGAAGCACGTGCTCGTGATCGGCGTCGAACGGCTCTCCGACATCACCGACCCCACCGACCGCGGAACGGCGTTCATCTTCGCCGACGGGGCCGGCGCGGCGGTCGTCGGACCCAGCGAGGAGCCCGGGATCGGGCCGGTCGTCTGGGGTTCCGACGGCGAGCAGTTCGACCTGATCCGGCAGCGAGAGGACTGGCGTGACGTGCTCGTCGCGGAACGGCCGGCCATGCCCCACCTGGTGATGCAGGGCAACCCGGTGTTCCGCTGGGCGTCGTACGAGATGGCCAAGATCGCCCAGCAGACGCTGGACCGCACCGGGATTACCGTCGAGGATCTCGACGTGTTCGTCCCCCACCAGGCCAACATGCGCATCATCGACGCGATGGCCCGCACGATGAAGCTGCCCGAGCGCGTGCAGGTCGCCCGCGACATCGCCGAGCAGGGCAACACCTCGGCCGCCTCGATCCCATTGGCGCTGGCCAGGATGGTCGAGGAGGGCACGGCCAAGAGCGGTGACACCGCACTCCTGATCGCCTTCGGGGCCGGCCTGGCGTACGCCGCCCAGGTCATCACCGTCCCGTAGCGGCCGCGGTCCGTGACGGGGCGGACCGCGGCGCACCACCTGACGAAACATCGAGAACACCAACCACCCAAGGAAAGTGAGCCACAGATGGCAACCACCGACGAGATCCGCGCCGACCTCGCCGACATCGTCAACGAGGTCGCCGGCATCCCCGCCGACGACGTCCAGCTCGACAAGTCGTTCACCGACGACCTCGACGTCGACTCGCTGTCGATGGTGGAGGTCGTCGTCGCGGCCGAGGAGAAGTTCGACGTGAAGATCCCCGACGACGAGGTCAAGAACCTCAAGACCGTGGGCGACGCGGTGGCCTTCATCGAGCGCGCCCAGAACGGCTGAACGGAGCACTCATGAGCACTCGAGTCCTGGTCACCGGCCTCGGCGCGACCTCACCGGTCGGCGGCGACGTAGCCAGCACCTGGGACGCCCTCCTGGAGGGTCGTTCCGGGGTCGGTCCCCTTCAGCACGCGTGGGCCGAGCAGCTGGGCACGACGATCGCCGCCGAGGTCGCGGTCGACCCGACCGAGGTGCTCGAGCGGGTGAAGGCCCGGCGCCTCGACCGGTCCGGGCAGCTCGCCCTGGTCGCCGGCCTCGAGGCCTGGGCCGACTCCGGCCTCGGCGCCGAGGACGCCGGGGTCGACGCGGAGCGGGTCGGCGTCGCGATGGCCTCGGGCATCGGCGGCGTGCAGACCCTGCTCGGCAACTACGACGCCCTCAACGAGAAGGGCCCCCGCCGGGTCTCGCCATTGGCGATCCCGATGCTGATGCCGAACTCCCCCGCCGCCAACATCGGACTCTCGATCGGTGCCCGCGCCGGGGTGCACACACCGGTCTCGGCGTGCGCGTCCGGCAACGAGGCGATCGCGCTGGGCATCGACATGATCCGGCTCGGCCGCGCCGACGTCGTCGTCGTCGGCGGCACCGAGGCTGCCGTCCACGCGCTGCCGATGGCCGCGTTCGGTCAGATGATGGCGCTGTCGAAGCGCAACGACGACCCCGCGGCCGCCTCCCGACCCTGGGACAAGGGGCGCGACGGGTTCGTCCTCGGCGAGGGCGCAGCCGCGCTCGTGCTCGAGTCCGAGGAGCACGCCCGGGCCCGCGGCGCCAAGGTGTACGCCGAGGCGGCAGGCGCCGGCGTCACCGCGGACTCCCATGACATCGCCCAGCCCGACCCGGCCGGCCGCGGCGCGACCCGGGCGATGGTGATGGCGCTGCGCGAGGCCGGCCTCGAGCCGGACGAGATCGTCCACATCAACGCCCACGCGACCTCGACTCCGCAGGGTGACCTCGCCGAGGCTACCGCGATCAAGAACGCGCTGGGCTCCGCCGCCGGCAAGGTCGTGCTCACCTCGACCAAGTCGATGACCGGCCACCTGCTCGGAGCCGCCGGGGCGCTGGAGTCGGTGGCGACCGTCCTCGCTTTGCACCACCGGATCGTGCCGGGGACGATCAACCTCGACGACCCCGAGGACACCGGCCTCGACATCGCGACCGAGCCGCGCAAGCTCGGCGACGGCCCGCTGGCCGCGCTGAACAACTCCTTCGGCTTCGGCGGCCACAACGTCGCCGTCGCCTTCCGCAGCGTCTGACCCGACGCCGCCCTCCCCCAGCGCTCGACCGGCCCCACCCGGGTGTCGGCCGGCGCGTGAGCACCCAGGAGTCCTCATGACCGTCACCGCCCAACCGACGGCTGCCAAGCCCGCCAAGCTGCCCCGCGAGCAGGACCCGCGCAACCCCAACCACCGGCTCGCGGCGCTGTTCGACGAGGGCACGCTGGAGCTGATCAGCGAGGACGACGGCAGCGGGATGCTCGCCGGGATCGGGCGGATCAACGGCGCGCCGGCCGTCTCGTTCTGCTCCGACCCGACGGTGATGGGCGGCGCGATGGGCGTCGACGGCTGCAAGGTCGTGGTGCGCGCCTACGAGCGGGCGCTGGCCGACCAGGTGCCCGTGATCGGCCTGTGGCACTCCGGTGGGGCTCGGCTCGCCGAGGGCGTCCTGTCCCTGCACGCGGTCGGCGAGATCTTCAACATCCAGACCCAGGCGTCCGGCGTGATCCCGCAGATCTCGGTGGTGCTCGGTTTCGCGGCCGGCGGCGCCGCCTACGGACCGGCCCTCACCGACGTGGTGATCCTCGGGCCCGAGGGCCGGATCTTCGTCACCGGGCCCGACGTGGTCCGGTCGGTGACCGGCGAGGACGTCGACATGCTGCGGCTCGGTGGCCCCGAGCCCCACGGCAGGCGGTCGGGCGTCGTACACATCCTCACCGAGACCGAGCGCGAGGCACTCGACCGCGCCCGCGCGGTCGCGCACCTGCTCGGCTCCCAGGGCTCGCTCGACGTCGACGCGGTCCACGACACCGACCTCGCGGACATGCTGCCGGAGTCCAAGAAGCGGGCGTACGACGTGCACCCGCTCGTCGAGGCCGTCCTCGACGAGGGGACCGCCCAGGAGCTGCATGCCCGGTGGGCGCCGAACATCGTCACCGCGCTCGGCCGCTTCGGGGGGCGCACGGTCGGTGTGGTGGCCAACAACCCGCTCCGGCTCGGCGGCTGTCTCGACTCGCTGTCGGCGGAGAAGGCGGCGCGGTTCGTGCGGATGTGCGACGCGTTCGGGGTGCCGCTGATCGTGCTGGTCGACGTACCCGGGTATCTTCCGGGCGTCGGCCAGGAGTGGGACGGCGTCGTGCGCCGCGGCGCCAAGCTGCTGCACGCCTTCGCCGAGGCCGTCGTGCCGCGGGTGACCCTGGTGACCCGCAAGACCTACGGCGGCGCCTACATCGCGATGAACGCCCGGTCGGTGGGCGCCACTCGGGTGTTCGCCTGGCCCGGCGCCGAGATCGCCGTGATGGGATCGGTTGCCGCGGTCCGGATCCTGCACCGCCGCAAGCTGCTCGAGGTCGCCCCCGAGATCCGGCCGCAGGTCGAGGCCGAGCTCGCCGCCGAGCACGAGCGGATCGCCGGCGGGGTCGAGAAGGCGATCGAGATCGGGGTGGTCGACGAGCTCGTCGAGCCCGCCGCCACCCGCAGCGCGATCGCGCGGGCGATCGCCGACGCCGGCCCCGTCCGCCGCGGCGCCCACGGCAACATCCCGCTGTGACCGCCCTGCGGCCGTCGAGGACCGCAGGGAGGTCGGCGGGCTGCCGGCGGCCGGTCCGCTCAACAGGCAGGTTGGTCGCGCCGGCCGACCGGTGAGCGTGGCGTCTGCCCGGCGGCCTCGGATCTGCCTGTCGAGCTGACCGGGGTCTGTGGTCGATCCACGCCGCCCGCGGCGGGCTCACTCCACGGTGACCGACTTGGCGAGGTTGCGCGGCTTGTCGATGTCGTGGCCGAGGGTGCGGGCCGCGTGGTAGGCCAGCAGCTGCAGCGGGATCGTGAGCAGGATCGGGTCGAGCTCGGGCTCGTTCTTCGGCACCTCGATGCGCACCGCGTCCACGTCCCCGAGGTCCACGCCGGGGTGCGTCACGGCGTAGACGGCACCGCCACGCGCGCTGATCTCGTGCAGCGCCCCCACGTTGCGCTCGGTCAGGTCGTCGTCGGGGACGATCGCGACGGTCGGCACCGCGGGGCTGATCAGCGCGAGCGGTCCGTGCTTGAGCTCGCTGGCCTCGTAGGCCTCGGCGTGCCGGTAGGAGATCTCCTTGAACTTCTGCGCGCCCTCGCGTGCGAGCGGGTAGCCGCGGACGCGGCCGATGAAGAACAGGCTCTCGGCACCGGCGAGGCGACGCGCCGCCTCCGCGATCTCCTCCTCGCGCTCCAGGACCTCCGCGATCTGCTCCGGGAGCCTCCGCAGGCCGGCGATCAGCCGCTTGCCGTCGCTGACCGACAGGTCGCGAACCCGGCCGAGGCTCAATGCGAGCAGGGCGAAGCCGATCGCCATCGTGGTGAGCGCCTTGGTGGAGGCAACCGCGACCTCCGGCCCGGCGTGCAGGTAGATGCCGCCGTCGCACTCGCGGGCGATCGATGAGCCGACCACGTTGACCAGGCCCACGACCCGGCCGCCCTTGCGACGGATCTCCTGCACGGCCAGGAGCGTGTCGAGGGTCTCCCCCGACTGGCTGACCGCCACGTAGAGCGTGTCCGGCTCGATGACCGGGTTGCGGTAGCGGAACTCGGAGGCGGCCTCGGCGTCGGCCGGGATGCGGGCCAGCTCCTCGACCATCATCGCGCCCATCTGCCCGACGTAGTACGACGAGCCGCAGCCGAGCACCTTCACCCGGCGTACCGCCCGCGCCTCCCGCGGGTCGAGGTTGAGGCCGCCCAGGTGGGCGGTCGCGAAGCGGTCGTCGAGCCGCCCGCGCAGGACCCGCTCGGCGCTGGCGGGCTGCTCGAGGATCTCCTTGTACATGTAGTGCTCGTGCCCGCCGAGGTCGAAGTCCTGGGCGTCCACGTCGATCGGCGAGGGCGTGCGGTCGGTGCGCTGCCGGTCGTGGGTGAAGGTCGTGAACCCGGCCGCGGTCACGGTGGCCAGCTCGCCGTCGTGCAGGTGCAGGACCTGGCTGGTGTGCCGGACGAGCGCGGCGAGGTCGCTGGCGACGAACATCTCCTTGTCGCCGACTCCGATCACCAGCGGCGACCCGTTGCGAGCCACGACGATCCGGTCGGGGCGGTCGGCGTCGAGCACCGCGAGCCCGTAGGTGCCCTCGACCAGGGCGAGTGCCTCCAGCACGGCACCCTCGAGCGTGTCCGCGGCCGAGCGCGCGATCAGGTGGGTCAGCACCTCGGTGTCGGTCTCGGAGACCAGCTCGACACCGTCGTCGGCGAGCCGCCGGCGCAGCGCCGCGGCGTTGTCGATGATGCCGTTGTGCACCACCGAGATCCGGGCTCGGGCGTCCAGGTGCGGGTGGGCGTTCACGTTGGTCGGGGCGCCGTGCGTGGCCCAGCGGGTGTGGCCGATCCCGATCCGGCCCGAGAACCGTCTGGGCAGGTCGGCCTGCAGGTCGCGCACCCGCCCGGCGCGCTTGTGGACCCGGGTCCCGCTGGGGCCGAGTACGGCGATCCCCGCGGAGTCGTAGCCGCGGTACTCGAGCTGGGTGAGTCCTTCGAGGAGCAGCGGGGCGGCCTGCTGGCCCCCGACGTACCCGACGATTCCGCACATGTTCGTGGCTCCTTCAGCCGTAGACGATCCGGCGCAGCTGTCGCAGCGACAGGTCCGGGGCCGCGACGACGCGGCCGGAGAGCTCCTTGCTGATCTGGTCGAAGATCGCGGCGTTCTTGAGGCCGTAGGTCTGCAGCTCGTCGTGCCGCCGGCGGACGAAGTCCTCGGTGGACTCCGCGTAGTAGGCCACCACGTCGTCGATCACCCGGGCGGCCTCGCTCGGCCGCAGCCCCGTCGACGAGGCGATGCGCAGCACCAGATCAGGGTCAGGCATGACCCAGATCCTGCCGCCTGTGGGCAGGCTTGTGCCACTTCCTGCCCGAAATCGGGCAGAAACGGTCCTGAATCCGGGCATGACCGCTGTTCAGAGCTGCGAGACGGCTAGCCGAGGTGCCGGTCGAGGAACCGGACTGTCCGCCGCATCGACGTCGGCCAGGCGGGGCCGAAGGCGTGCTGCTCCCCCGGGTAGACGAACATCCGCGCCCGGACGCCGGCCCGCTCCAGGGCGGCCAGCGAGCGGTGGCTCCACCGGATCGGGCAGCTCTCGTCGGCCGTGCCGTGGTGGATGAGCACCGGCTCGGTGATCCGGGCGAAGTAGGTCCGCGGGCTGACCTCGCGCCAGAACCTCCGGTTGCGCTCCGGCGCCCCGTAGCGCCGGATCACCGACCGCGCCAGGTCGGCGCGACCGGGGTCCCGCCGGATCCACCGGTCGAAGTTGTCCTCGGCCCGTGAGCTCACCGGTGCGAACACCACCGCGGCGTCGACGAGCCCCGGTGCGACCGTGAGCACGTTGTAGACCACGCCGCCGCCGAGCGAGCGGCCGACCAGCCCGACCCGCCGTCCGTCGAGCCGCCGGAGGCCGGAGGACCGGACCGCGCGGACGGCGTTGACCACGTCGACGGCGTAGTCGATGCGCAGCCGGAGATCGGCCCGCGGGTCCCGTGAGGATCCCGCATGGTTGCGGTAGTCGACGTGCAGCACGGCGTATCCGGCCCGCGCGAGCCAGTCCTGCTCCCGGCGCAGGCCCTGGCCGGTGACGTAGATGTCGGGGTCGATGTAGCCGTGCGCGAGCACGAGCACCGGGTGCGGCCCGGCTCCGTGCGGCAGGTTCAAGATCCCGGAGATCCGCAACCCGTCCCCGCGGTAGGTCACCGCGTGCTGGGTGTAGGCGTCGGTGCGCAGCAGCACCTCACCGAGCCGGAGCCCGTGCCCGTCGTACCTCTTGGCGAAAAGGGCCGGCAGCGACACCGGGTGTACGTCGCT
>JBMOMG010000110.1:0-23795 GCA_049323155.1 Actinomycetota bacterium
TCTTCGTCGTCGCCGGTGCTCTCGGCCGGCGCGGGGTGGGTTCGGCACCGCGCTCCCGCAAGGAGGCTGCGCTGCCCGCCGCGCCCTCGCAGCCCCCGGCCCGTCCTGGCGGTACGGCGGCCACGCCCGCCGCCGACGACGACCTGGCCGACATCGAGGCGATCCTGAAACGGCACGGCATCTCGTGAGCCGCGCGGACCTCGCGGCAGCCGTCGACCGCCACCGGCTCGCCGCCCGGCTCGACCGAGCCGTGTCGGCACTGCCCGAGCAACCGCCGACCCCCACCGTCGTGGTCGACCTGGACGCCTTCGACCGCAACGCCGAGGACCTGGTCCGGCGTGCCGGCGGCAAGCCGATCCGGGTGGCGTCGAAGTCGTTGCGGGTCCCCGAGCTGATCGGCCGGGCACTGGCCCGCCCCGGGTTCGCCGGAGTGCTGGCCTACTCGCTCAGGGAGGCGCTGTGGCTCGCCGAGCAGCAGGTCAGCGGCGACGTCCTGATGGGCTACCCCAGCGTGGACCTGCCGGCGCTGGCGCGGCTCTGTGGCGACGAGGACCTCGCCGCCAGGGTGACGCTGATGGTCGACGCGACCGAGCACCTCGACCTCGTCGACCGGGTGCGTGGGCCCGGCGGGCCGGTGGTGCGGGTGGCCGTCGACGTCGACGCCGGCCTGAGGCTGGCCGGCGCCCACGTCGGCCCCCGCCGCTCCCCCCTGACTCACGCCGCCCAGGTGGTGGCGCTGGTGGACGAGATCCTGCGCCGCCCCGGCTTCGAGCTGGCCGGGGTGATGACCTACGAGGGTCAGGTCGCCGGAGTCCCCGACGACGTGCCCGGCCAGGCGGCCCGGTCCGCCGCGGTGCGCCGGATGAAACAGGCATCCGTCAGGCAGCTGGTGTCCCGTCGGGCCGAGGTCGCCGCGGCGCTCCGGGAGCGGTGCGCGATCCCGCTGTGGAACGCCGGTGGGTCGGGCAGCCTCGAGACGTCCGCGGCCGATCCGGTGGTGACCGAGGTGACCGCGGGCTCCGGACTGCTGGTGCCGCACCTGTTCGACCACTACCGCAGCTTCGTCCCGCACCCCGCGGCCTTCTTCGGCCTCCGGGTGGTGCGTCGGCCGTCCCCCGGCGTGGTGACGGTGGCCGGCGGCGGGCTGATCGCCTCCGGAGCCACCGGGACCGACCGGTCGCCGTTGCCCTGGGCGCCACCGGGGCTGGCGCTCACGACGCTGGAGGGAGCCGGTGAGGTGCAGACCCCGCTGGTCGGCCCCGGCGCGGACCTGCTCGCGATCGGTGACCTGGTCTGGTTCCGCCACGCGAAGTCCGGCGAGCTCGCCGAGCACACCCGCCAGGTGCACCTGCTGACCGGCTCCCGCATCGAGGACACCGTTCCCACCTACCGCGGGCTCGGGCACGCCTGGTGACCACGGGCGACGCCTGGCAGCGACGCGTGCGCGACGTCGCCGACCTGGTCGTGTGGACGGCCTCGATGCGCCCTCCGACGCTGGCCGACGGTCGGCTGGTGTGCATCGACGGGCCGGCCGGCTCGGGCAAGTCGACGCTGGCCGCTGCGGTCGTCGATCACGCCGGCGTTCTCGGTTCGGTGGCGCTGGTGCACCTCGACGACCTGCTCGACGGCTGGGGCGGCTTGCCGCAGGTGAGCGCGACCCTCGAACGCGACGTGCTCACTCCCCTGCGCGAGGGCCGGACCGCGCGCTACCGGCGCTACGACTGGCACCAGGAGCGGTTCGCCGAGACCTGTGAGGTCGCGCCGGTGGACCTGCTGGTGGTCGAGGGAGTCGGGTCGGGGGCGTCGTCGTACGCCTCCTCGGTCACCACCCTGGTCTGGGTGGAGGCACCGGCCCAGCTCCGGCTGGCCCGGGGCATCGAGCGCGACGGCGAGGCACTGCTACCGCAGTGGCGCCGGTGGATGGCCGACGAGGACGCGCTGTTCGTCCGGGAGCGGACCCGCGAACGCGCCGACCTGCTGGTCGACGGCACCGGCGAGGCGGACGCGGCAGTCGTGCTCGGCTAGCGCCGGCTCGCCGCCCCCGCGCCGCCTCCGCCGGAGAAGATCATCGCCAGCCCGAACACATAGCCGAAGTCGTACCAGTTGCCGTTGTTGCGCACCTCGTAGATGGTCACCTCGTCGGTGAACAGCGAGATCACGAACGTCACCGGCGTGATGAACCCGTGCCACAGGCCGAGCCAGAACCCCGCGGGGTCGGCCCCGGCGGGCACGTCGTTGGGGCCGGCTGCGCAGGAGCTGAGCAGGCCGATGCCGAGCAGCAGAAGTGCGCCGAGCAGGCACCGCGACACGATCGATCTCATGAGCCCACCGTCTCCTTCCTCAGGTCCCGGGGCCAGGGGCGTTGGTCATCCCCGCCCTGATCCGGCCGGGACCCGCTCCGCGTAGTCGGTCCAGCGGCTCTCCACCTCGAACCCGGCGCGTCGGTAGATCCCGAGCGCGCCGGTGGGGTTCTCGGAGTCCACGTCGAGCGAGGCTTCGTCGTACCCGGCCGCCTGGTAGGCCAGCAGCGCGTGCCCCAGCAGAGCACCGGCCAGCCCGCGACCGCGATGCTCGCGCCGGGTGCCGACCTTGCCGACGTAGGCCTCCCGCCTGCCGGTGCTCTGGAAGTAGGCGTCGTACTCGTTTGTCTGCAGGTACGCCACGACCTCCCCCGGGGCCATGGGATCGACCACGACGAAGCTCAGCTCAGGTCGGAAGCTGCGGCTGTCGGTCACCCACTGCTTCCACATCGCCGTCGACCACGGCGCGAAGTTCGGATGGTCCACGAACGCGGCGTTGTGCGCGGCGTGCATGGCAGCCGCCAGGGAGTCGTCGTACCTGCGCAGCTCCAGCCCCGCGACCACCGGAGGCGCCGGGGCAAGCTCGCCGGCGAGGTCCGCACGCATGACGAAGCTCCACCGCTCCGGCAGCAGTCCCACCCCGCGCAACAGGTCCTCCTGAGCGACGTTGCCCGACAGCCCCCTCAGGGTCAGCAGCGCGTCGAGACCGGGGTGGCGCTCGGCATGCGCGGCCAGGGCCCGGTCGCGCATCGCGGCCGCGAGCACGGTGCCCACCCCGCGGCCACGGAAGTCCGGGTGCACCGCACCGTCCAGCCCGATCTTGTGGACGTCCTCGACACCGGAGCGAGGGTAGACCGCGAAGAACCCGACCAGCTCCTCACCGGCACAGGCGCCGACGATGTCCTTGCCGACCTCGATGTCCGGGTTGGCCATCTCTTCGGCGAGGTCCGCCTCGTTGTAGTGCTCGCCGGTCCGGTCGGCGGCCTCCACGGCGGCGAGCAGGCGGCTCCAGGCAGGGATGTCGGCGGGGGCCAACGGGCGAAGCGTCGGTGCGTCCATGCCGTGAGGCTAGGAGCGCCGGTCGCGGCACCGCACCTGCTTTTTCAGGCCTCACTGACCTGCCGCGAGCGCTGGATGGCGCGCAGCTGCTTGACGTGGCGTACGGCGCGCGCACCGTCGGAGCCCTGGATGCCCATCGCCGGCGCGGTCGTGCCGTCGGTCAGCTCGATCAGGCCCCACGGGGCACCGTTGCGCAGGGTGATCCGCGAGATCCGCGCCCAGGGGTAGAAGTGCGACCGGTAGCCGTTGACGACCAGCAGCCCGTCCCCGCGGGCGTCGATCCGGCAGCGGCCCATGGCGTGCCCCATCACCGCGTAGGCGAGGCCGAAGCCGAGCACGGTGAGCTGCTGGAGCACGGTGAAGGCGTCGCGGGTGCGTTCGGGGAAGGCGAACCAGATCGCCGCGGTCACCGCGACCAGTCCCAGACCCAGCACGACCACCGCGACCCGGACCCCCAGCGGGCGGAAGGTCACCGGCAGGGTGGTCGCCGGGGCGTCAGAGGCGGCAGGCATGGATGTCGGTCACCAGGATGCCGCGGGCGCCGATCTCCCAGAGCGCGTCCATCAGTCGCTGGGCACCCTCCCGGGGCACCATCGACCGGACCGCGACCCAGCCCTCGCGGTGCAGCGGCGAGACGGTGGGGCTCTCTATTCCCGGGGTGAGTGCGACCGCCTGCTCGACGTGGTCGATGCGGATGTCGTAGTCCATCATCACGTAGGCGCGGGCCACCAGGACGCCCTCCAGGCGCCGCCGGAAGACCTCGAGACCGGCCGGCACCTCAGCACCCGAGCGGGTGATCAGCACCGCCTCGGACTCCAGGATCGTGTCGAGGACCACCTCGAGCCCGGCCTGGCGCAGCGTCGACCCGGTCTCCACGACATCGGCGATGACGTCGGCGACGCCGAGCTGGATGCTGGTCTCCACGGCACCGTCGAGCCGCGTGACCGTGGCGTCGATCCCGCGCTCCTCCAGGAAGCGGCGGACCACCCCGTCGTAGGACGTGGCGATCCGCTTGCCGTGCAGGTCGTCCTGCGAGGTGACCGTGCCGGGACGGGCTGCGAACCGGAACCGCGACCGCCCGAAGCCGAGGGTGAGCACCTCCTCGGCCTTGGCACCGGAGTCCAGGAGCAGGTCCCGGCCGGTGATGCCGATGTCGAGGGTGCCCTCGCCGACGTACAGCGCGATGTCCCGGGGACGCAGGTAGAAGAACTCGACGTCGTTCTCCGGGTCGGCGAGCACGAGCTCCTTGGAGTCCGTGCGCTGCCGGTAGCCGGCCTCGCGCAGGATCTCCGAGGCGGACTGGGACAGCGATCCCTTGTTGGGGATCGCCACCCGCAGCGTGCTCGCGGGTGCGGGCGTGGTGGTCATGGTGGGCCTTCCGGAACGGGCGGGCTGGGTCAGCAGGTCACAGGTGCGCGTAGACGTCGTCGAGGGTCAGCCCGCTCGCGAGCATCAGCACCTGTGCGTGGTACAGCAGCTGGCTGATCTCCTCGGCCGCCCGCTCGGGCCCCTCGTGCTCGGCGGCCATCCACGACTCGGCGGCCTCCTCGACCAGCTTCTTGCCGATCGCGTGGACGCCGGCGTCGAGCGCCTGGACGGTGCCGGACCCGGCAGGTCGGGTCTGGGCCTTCTCGGTGAGCTCGGCCCAGAGCTCGTCGAACGTCTTCATCAAGGTGCTTTCCGTGAGGGTCTGCCCACGTCCGCTTGCTCGCGGCGGGCGGGTCAAGCCTACGGCGTACGACGACCCGGCCCGCCGTGGCTCCTGCCGCGCGAGACGTGGCTCACGCCCACCCCTGCTCCCCGGCGGGGTGCGAATCAGTGGGCGTAGCCGCGTCGGACGTCCCGCAGCAGCATCGCGGTGCGCAGCGCCGCCGCGGTGGCCTCGTAGCCCTTGTCCTCGCTCGACCCGGGCAGGCCGGCGCGGTCGAGCGCCTGCTCCTCGTCGTCGCAGGTGAGCAGGCCGAAACCGACCGCCACCCCGCTGTCGAGCGCCACCCGGGCCAGCCCGTCGGTGGCCGCGGAGCAGACGTACTCGAAGTGCGGGGTGCCGCCCCGGATGACCACGCCGAGGGCGACCACGGCCTCGTAGTGCTTCTCGGCGAGCGCGCCGGCGATCACCGGGAGCTCGAAGGACCCGGGGACCCGGACGATCGTCGGCGCCTCGACCTGGTGGTCGGCCAGCGCGCGAGCAGCGCCGTCGAGGAGCCCGTCCATCACCTTCTGGTGCCAGCTCGCCGCGACGACCGCGACCCGGAGGTCGTGGCAGTCGACGGGCGCCCCCGCATCGGTGCCCAGGGGCGAACCTTCACCGCTCATGCCGGCTCTCCTTCGGTGCTCGGCCCGCCCAGGTCGGGCAGGTCGTGGCCCATTCTGTCCCGCTTGGTGAGCAGGTAGGCCAGATTGTGGTCGTTGGGGTGCGGGGTGAGTCGCACGCGCTCGGTGACCGCGACGCCGTACTCCTCGAGCCCCGAGGTCTTCGCGGGGTTGTTGGTCAGCAGCCGCACCGACCGCACCCCGAGGTCGCGCAGGATCTGGGTCGCGGTGCCGTAGTGTCGCGCGTCGGCGGGCAGCCCCAGGTCGAGGTTGGCGTCGACGGTGTCGCGGCCGCCGTCCTGGAGCTGGTAGGCCTGCAGCTTCGCGACCAGGCCGATGCCGCGGCCCTCGTGGCCGCGCAGGTAGACCACCACTCCCCTGCCCTCGGCCACGACCCGCTCGAGCGCCTCCTCCAGCTGGGGGCCGCAGTCGCAGCGCCGGGAGCCGAACACGTCCCCGGTCAGGCACTCGGAGTGCACCCGGGTGAGGACGTCCTCGCCGTCGCCGATCTCGCCGTGCACCAGGGCGATGTGCTCGGAGTCGTCGATGGTGATCCGGTAGCCGTAGGCGGTGAAGTCGCCGTGCCCGGTCGGCAGCCGGGTCTCCGCGACCCGCTCGACGTGGCTCTCGTGCCGGCGTCGGTAGTGGATCAGGTCGTCGATGGAGATCATCTTCAGACCGTGCTCGTCGGCGAAGTCGCGCAGCTCCTGGCCGCGCTTCATGGTCCCGTCGTCGTTGACGATCTCCGAGATCACCCCGGCCGGTGGCAGGCCCGCCAGCCGCGCCAGGTCGACGGCCGCCTCGGTGTGCCCGGGGCGGACCAGCACGCCGCCCTCCTGGTAGCGCAGCGGGAAGACGTGCCCGGGCTGGGTGACCTCGAACGGCTCGGTGGCCGAGTCGGTGAGCACCCGCACCGTCCGGGACCGGTCGGCCGCCGAGATGCCGGTGGTCACCCCGTCGCGGGCGTCGACCGAGACGGTGTAGGCGGTGCGGTGTCGGTCGCGGTTGTGCGGCGTCATCAGTGGGATGCCGAGCCGGTCCAGGGTGCTCGCGGTCAGCGGCGCACAGATCACTCCGGAGGAGTAGCGGATCGTGAACGCCATCAGCTCGGGCGTGGACTTACTGGCGGCGAACACCAGGTCGCCCTCGTTCTCACGGTCCTCGTCGTCGACGACCACGACCGCCTTGCCCGCGGCGATGTCGGCGATCGCCTCCTCGACGGTGTCGAGCCGGACCTGTGCCTGCGTGGTCATGCGGCCACCTCCACCCGGTCGTCGACAGGCCGGTCGTCGATGCTGCGGCGGAGCCGGACCCAGGTCCAGAACCCCCAGGCGCAGAAGACCCCGTAGACCAGGTAGAGGACCGCCGAGGGGTAGTAGCCGGCCTGCAGCAGCAGGGGGACGCCGACCACGTCGACGGCGATCCAGATCAGCCAGAACTCGATCCAGCCGCGCGCCATGCCGTAGGTGGCCAGGATCGAGCCGGTCAGGATCCAGGCGTCCGGCAACGGCCCCCAGGAACCGAGGCGGTCGAGGACGACGTAGAACACCGCGGTGCCGACGACGGCGCCGCCGAGCAGCTGGGCCCAGCCGCGGCGACCGGCCCAGGTCGGGATGATCGCGCCGTCACCGTCTCCGTCGCCGCGGCTGCGGCTCTGCCGCCAGCGCCACCAGCCGTAGGACGACACCGCGAGGAAGAAGACCTGACGTCCGGCCTGGCCCCACAGGTCGTGCACCTGCGGCTTGTCCAGGATGCCGCCGACGAAGACCGTGAACAGCACCAGGTTGCCGGCGATGCCGACCGGCCACGCCCACACGCGGCGCCGCATGCCGCCGACCGCGCTGGCCAGGCCGAAGCCGTTGCCGACCACCTCGCGCACGAG
This sequence comes from Actinomycetota bacterium, assembly GCA_049323155.1. Classification (GTDB taxonomy): domain Bacteria; phylum Actinomycetota; class Actinomycetes; order Propionibacteriales; family Nocardioidaceae; genus Nocardioides_C. Next base: position 7,555 of record JBMOMG010000110.1, read on the forward strand.
GATGGCCGAGGAGCCGATGCCGATGCTGCCTTCGAGCAGCCAGTCCAGGGGGGTCACGCGCGGTCCTTCTGCAGGGTCGGGTCGAGCAGGCGCTCGACGTACTTGGCGATCACGTCCACCTCGAGGTTCACCCGGTCCCCGGCCTGCTTGAAGCCGAGCGTGGTGCGGGCGAGGGTCTCCGGGATCAGCGAGATGGTGAAGCTGTCGGGGCGTACGTCGACCACGGTCAGCGAGACGCCGTCGACGGTGATCGACCCCTTCGGCACCAGGTACCGCGCGATCGACGCGGGCAGGCCGACCTCGACGACCTCCCAGTGCTCGCTGGGCTCCCGCCGCAGGATCGCACCGGTGCCGTCGACGTGGCCCTGGACGATGTGCCCGCCGAGCCGGGTCTGCGGGGTCACCGCCCGTTCGAGGTTGACCCGGTCACCGGGGCCGAGGTCGCCCAGCGAGGTCTTCTCGAGGGTCTCGCGCATCACGTCGGCGGTGAACGTCTCCTGGTCGCGCTCGGCGACGGTCAGGCAGCAGCCGTTGACCGCGATCGAGTCGCCGAGACCGGCGTCGACGGTGACGTGCTGGCCGCGGACGGTGAGCCGCACCGCGTCGCCCTGGTCGACGACCCCTTCGACGACGCCGAGCTCCTCGACGATTCCGGTGAACATCAGCGCTCCTCGTGGTGGATCGGGGTGAGGGTGAACCGGGCGTTGGCGTCGTTGCCCTCGCCGACGACGGAGAGGTCGACGACCTCGAACCGCAGCGCGTCGGCGATCGTGCCGATGCCGAGGTCGGCGACGGCCGGGCTGCCCGGGCCCAGCAGTGCGGGGGCGACGTAGGCGACGACCTCGTCGACGAGGCCGGCGCGGAGGAACGCGGCCGCCAGCGTCGGGCCGCCTTCGAGGAAGACGTGGCGGTGCTCGCGGGCGTGCAGCTCGGCGAGCGCCTCGGCGGGGTCGCGGGTGGGCAGGAACAGCGTCGACGCGGCGTCGTTGTGCACCCGGCTTGTCGGCGGCACCGCGCGCAGGCCCATCACCGCGCGGACCGGCTGGGTGGCGAGCGCTGCGCCGTCGGCGTCGCGGACGGTCAGCTCGGGGTCGTCGGCGAGGACGGTGCCGGTGCCGGCCAGGATCACGTCGGCGAGTGCACGCAGCCGGTGGGTGTCCCGGCGTGCGGCGGGTGAGCTGATCCAGCGGCTGGTGCCGTCGGCGGCCGCGCTGCGTCCGTCCAGGGTCGTGGCGAACTTCCAGGTGACGAACGGCCGGCCGTGCCGCACCGCGAAGGACCAGGCCCGGTTGACCGCGAGCGCCTCGGCGGCCAGGAGGCCGTGCTCGACGTCGACCCCGGCGGCACGAAGGGTCTCGGCGCCGCCGGCGGCCAGCGGGTTCGGGTCGGCCTGGGCGTAGACGACCCGGCTGACGCCTGCTTCGAGGAGCGCCTGCGCACAGGGGCCGGTGCGCCCGGTGTGGTTGCAGGGCTCGAGGGTCACCACGGCCGTCGTACCCCTCGCCCGCGCGCCAGCCCGCCGCAGCGCGTCGACCTCGGCGTGCGGCGTGCCCGCCCCGCGGTGGTAGCCCTCGGCGACGACCGAACCGTCGGCAGCGAGCAGGACACAGCCGACGCGGGGGTTGGGGCCGCTCGGGACGCCCGGGGTCTGCGCCAGCTCGAGGGCGCGCGTCATCGCGCTGCGCTCGGCTGCGGTGGTGGCCACCGGTGCCCCTCTCGTCCGGTCGCGGACCCCGGGGCGTGGACGTGGCCGTCGCCGACGTCCCGACGTGGCACGGTGGCTGGCGTCGCGGCGTACGGCGGAGACCTGCGTGCGCTTCCCATCCGGACTTTCACCGTCGGTCCAGGAGTTCCACCTGGTCAACCGGCCGCTGGATGCGGACGGGTCGCGGACTGTCACCGCCGGTTCGGAATTACACCGACCCCAGAGCACGCGAGCTCTTCACTCGTCAGAGCCAAGGGTGCCACACCACCCCGTCGCCCGCACATGTGACCTCCCCCACCCCCGGCGGATTCCCATGTCAACTTGGGAAACTGCCACTTGGCATGGCACACGGGCCGTGCCATGTGCCGGTTTGCCGTGCCAAGTCCTGCCGGTCAGGCCGACCGGTACGCCGCCTGCGCCGACGAGCGCAGCTTCTCCACCATCTCGGCAGGGTCGTCGGCGCGGAACACCGCCGAGCCGGCGACGAACACGTCCGCCCCTGCCTCGGCGCAGCGCTCGACGGTCTCCGGCGAGATCCCGCCGTCGACCTGCAGCCACATCTCCAGGCCGTGCTTGGCGATCAGCTGCCGGGTGCGGCGGATCTTCGGCAGGCACATGTCGAGGAACGCCTGGCCGCCGAAGCCCGGCTCCACGGTCATCACCAGCAGCATGTCGAGCTCGGGCAGCAGGTCCTCGTAGGGCTCGATCGGCGTGGCCGGCTTCAGGCCCATCCCGGCGCGAGCGCCCTTCGCACGCAGCTCACGGGCCAGCCGCACCGGAGCCGCGGCCGCCTCCACGTGGAAGGTCACCGACGAGGCGCCCGCCTCGACGTAGCCCGGCGCCCAGCGGTCGGGGTCCTCGATCATCAGGTGACAGTCGAGCGGGGTGTCGGCGGCCTTCGCGAGCGCCTCCACCACCGGCATGCCGAGGGTCAGGTTCGGCACGAAGTGGTTGTCCATCACGTCCACGTGCAGCCAGTCGGCGTTGGCGATGCGACGGGCCTCGGCGGCGAGGTTGGCGAAGTCGGAGGCGAGCAGGCTCGGCGAGATCTGGATACCCATGTCGGGCTCGATCCTAGTGCTGGTCCCCGTCGACGTAGACCCAGCGTCCCCCTCGCCGCTCGAACCGGCTGGTCTCGTGCAGCACGTGCTCACCGGTGGCGTCGCGGAACCGCGCCCGGAACTCCACGGTCCCGGTGTCGTCGCCAACGCCGCCCGCGACCGTGCGCAGCACCTCCAGCCCGGTCCAGGTCAGGCCCGGGGTCGGGGTCAGGTCGTCGGGTCGGGTCCGCGGGTGCCAGGTGCGGAACACGTGGTCCAGGTGCCCTCGGGCGTAGCCGGCGTAGCGCGAGCGCAGCAGCTCCTCCGCGGTCGCTGCAGGCCGCCCGTCGTGAATCGGTCCGCAGCAGGCGGCGTACGGCGCCCCGCTGCCGCACGGGCACTCCTCGAAGACCGGGGTCACTGCGCCTCGTCCGGGTCGGCCGGTGGCTCGGCTCCCTCGCGCTCGTCACGGTCGGCCCACTCCAGCAGCGGGGTCAGGTCGAACACCGCGTCGTCGATGCCGGCGTGCAGGTCCCCGAGGTCGGCGTAGCGCTTGGGGACGGTGGCGATCGTGAGCTCCCGGGGCTCGACGTCGTCCACCTCGGCCCACCGGATCGGGGTGGACACCGTCGCCTCCGGGTTGCCACGCACGGAGTAGGCGCTCGCGATCGTGTGGTCGCGGGTGTTCTGGTTGTAGTCGACGAACAGCTTCGACGGGTCCCGGTCCTTGCGCCACCAGGTGGTGGTGACCAGGTCGGGTGCGCGCCGTTCCACCTCCCGGGCGAACGCCAGCGCCGCCCGTCGTACGTCGGCGAAGCCCCGCCGCGGCTCGATCCGGACGTAGACGTGCATGCCGTTGCCGCCGGAGGTCTTCGGCCAGCCGGTGGCACCCAGCTCGTCGAGCACCTCGTGCGCGACGTGCGCCACCTGGCGGACCGTGCCGAAGGGGCAGTCCGGCATCGGGTCCAGGTCGATGCGCCACTCGTCGGGCTTCTCGGTGTCGGCGCGCCGGGAGTTCCAGGGGTGGAACTCGACGGTGGACATCTGCACCGCCCAGATCACGTGCGCCAGCTCGGTGACGCACAGCTCGTCGGCGTGCCGGTTGTAGCGGGGGAACTTCACCCGCACCGTCTCCAGCCAGGGCGGCGCGCCGTGCGGCACCCGCTTCTGGTGCACCTTCTCACCCGACACCCCCTCGGGGAACCGGTGCAGCATGCACGGCCGCTCACGCAGCGCGTTGACGATGCCGTCGCCGACGGAGAGGTAGTACTCGACCAGGTCGAGCTTGGTCTCACCGCGCGCCGGGAAGTAGACCCGGTCGGGGTTCGTGACCCGTACGACCTTGTCGTCGACCTCGATCTCGACGGGCGGCGACTTCGGTGACTTGGCGGCCATGCCGCCGACGTTACCGCTGCTCGTGCCGCCGGAGCAGCGCGAAGAACATCGCGTCGGTGCCCTGCCGGTGCGGCCACAGCTGGACCGTCCCCGGCAACCGGGCGTGCTCCGCGTGCAGCTCGGGGACGCCGGCGAAGAGCGGGACGGCATCCTCGAGCACGATGTCGGGGCGGTCGGCGAGCACCCGGGAGACCACCGCGGAGGTCTCGGCCACGACCGGCGAGCAGGTCACGTAGGCCACCACTCCCCCCGGCCGGACCGCGTCGAGCGCCGACCGGAGCAGCTCCTCCTGCAGAGGCACGAGGGTTTCCAGGTCGGCCGGGGTGCGCCGCCAGCGTGACTCGGGGCGCCGGCGGAGAGCCCCGAGCCCCGAGCACGGCGCGTCGACGAGGACCCGGTCGAAGGTCCCCGGCGCCCAGGCCGGACGCGTGCCGTCGGCGGTGATCACTCCGGTCAGCCCCTCGGACGCGGCGGCCGTTGCGCGACGCACCAGCCCCGCGCGGTGCACCTGCCGCTCGGAGGCGAGGACGTGCGCGCCGCGCTCGGCTGCCAGCGCGGCCAGCAGGGCCGACTTGCCGCCAGGCCCGGCGCACATGTCCAGCCACTGTGCGTCGCGGCCCGCCACGCCGGCCCGGGCCAGCGCCAGCGCCACGAGCTGGGACCCCTCGTCCTGGACACCGGCCCGGCCCTCGGCGACGGCCGGGACCGATGCGGGGTCACCCGCGGCGAGCTCGACGGCGTACGGCGACCGGGTCGACGCAGTGCCGCCGGCGGCGACGAGCTCCTCGACGGTGGCAAGTCCGGGACGGGCCACCAGGGTCACCTTCGGTGGGGCGTTGTCGGCGGCGAGCAGCTCGTCGAGCTCGCGCTCGTCGCTCGCCAGGCCGGGCACACCACCGGCTGCGTGGCCCAGCGCCTCGCGCAGTGCCTCCACCACCCAGCGCGGGTGGGAGTGGGCGACCGAGGCGAACCCGACCGGGTCGGTCACCGGGTCGGGCGCGACCCTGCGCACCCAGCCGGCGAGGTCCTGCCCGGCGACCTTGCGGAGCACGGCGTTGACGAACCCGGCGGGACCGTGGCCGACCCGCTGCCGGACCAGCTCGACGGTGGTCGAGACGGCGGCATGCGTCGGCACTCGCATCCCGAGCAGCTGGTGCGCCCCGAGCCGCAGTGCATCCAGCACGGCGAGATCGACCTTGGCGAGCGGCCGGTCCACACAGGCAGCGATCACCGCGTCGTAGGTGCCCTGCCGGCGGATCGTCCCCGACACCAGCTCGGTCGCGAACGCCGCGTCCCGCCCGGAGAGCCCCCGCTCGCGCAGCATCGCGGCGAGCAGCAGGTTGGTGTAGGCGTCCTGCTCGCGCACCGCCACCAGCACGTCGTAGGCGACCAGCCGCGAGGCGTCGACCTTGGAGCCGCGAGCGGCTTTGCCGGGACGGGGGCGTCCGGCGCGTGGACGTCGCCTCGGGTCAGCCACCGAGCTTCTCGCCCGAGGCGAGCCGGGCACCGCGGGCCCAGTCGGCCGCGGGCATCTGTTTCTTGCCGAACGGCTTGACCTCGCCGAGCTGCACAGGATCGGAGGCGGTGCCGACGAACACGGCGTTCTTGGTCACCTCCAGCACGCCCGGTGCCAGCGGCTCACGGCCCTGCGTCGCGGAGACCGGGCCGATCTTGACCCGCTCCCCGGCGTACGTCGACCAGGCCCCCGGCCCCGGCGTGCAGGCGCGGACCCGCCGGTCGACGGCCATCGCCGGCTCCGACCAGTCGATCTCGGCGTCTTCGACCAGGATCTTGGGGGCCATGCTGATCCCGTCGGTCGGCTGCTCCCGGGCCTCGAGCGACCCGTCCTCGATCCCGTCGAGGGTGGCCACGAGCAGCCCTGCGCCGCTGTGGGCGAGCCGGGTGAGCAGGTCCCCGGCGGTGTCGGTGGGCCGGATCGTCTCGGTGACCACGCCGAAGGTCGGCCCTGCGTCCATCTCTCGGACGATCCGGAACGTGGTGGCACCGGTGATCTCGTCACCGGCCCAGATCGCGTGCTGCACCGGCGCCGCGCCCCGCCACGCCGGCAGCAGGGAGAAGTGCAGGTTGACCCAGCCGTGGGTGGGGATGTCGAGCGCGCTCTGCGGCAGCAGTGCGCCGTAGGCGACCACCGGGCAGCAGTCCGGTGCGAGCTCGGTGAGCTGGGCCTGGAAGTCCGGGTCCTTGGGATGCTGCGGCTTGAGGACGGGTACGCCGAGCTCCTCGGCGCGCTGGGCGACCGGCGACGCCACCAGCTTGCGGCCACGCCCGGCAGGCGCGTCCGGCCGGGTGACCACGCCGACGAGCTCGTGGGAGCTGGCGGCGATCGCCTCCAGCGCGGGCACGGCGACCTCGGGGGTGCCGGCGAAGACGACGCGCATCAGAGACCGAACCCCTTCATCGCGTGCGGCGAGACCTTCACGGTCGGCGGTGTCTGCCCGAACCACTCCGCCTCGCGGATCGCCCTCATCGCGGCCTTGCGGGTCTCCCGGTCCAGCCGGTCGATGAACAAGATCCCGTCGAGGTGGTCGGTCTCGTGCTGGATCGCCCGGGCCAGCATCTGCGAGCCCTCGACGGTGACCGGGTCGCCGTACATGTTCCAGCCGCGAGCGACCACCGACATCGCCCGCTTGCAGTCGAAGGTGAGGTCCGGGATGGAGAGGCAGCCCTCGGGGCCGTCCTGCTCCTCCTCGGACAGGGAGAGGTCCGGGTTGACCAGGTGGCCGAGCTCGCCGTCGACGTACCAGGTGAACACCCGCAGGCCGACCCCGATCTGCGGGGCCGCGAGCCCGGCGCCCGGCGCGTCCTGCATGGTCTCGGTGAGGTCCTCGACGAGGCGGCGCAGCTCCTTGTCGAAGTCGACGACCTCGACCGCGGGTGTGGTCAGCACCGGGTCTCCGAAGAGGCGGATGGGCTGGACGGCCACGTGGTCTCCTTGGCGTGGGTCGGGGGACGGCGACCCGGGCGGTCGTGCGTCCGGGCGGCTGCCCAGTCTACGGACCTGCTCGCTCGTCCGCGGTCACCCCAGGGCTAGCGGGTCGATCTGCACCCGCACCGGCTCGAGCTTCTTCGCGTCGCGCACCCCCTGCATCTCCACCAGTGCCCGGGACAGGGCGGCTCCGTGGGCCCGGGGAACGCGGATGACCACCCTGGTCTGGGGCGGACCGTCGGCGGCCCGGGGGCCGGGACGCTCCTCGACCGGCACCGGGCCGAGCACCTCCGCCCCGGCCGGCAGCTGCAGGCCGGTGAGCGCGGACAGCACCGCCTCCTCGCCGCCGGTGAGGGTGACCAGCCGGGAGGCCGGCGGCAGGTGGGCGGACTGCCGCTCGGCGAGCTCACGCTCGGCGAAGCCCGCCGGGTCCCAGCGCAGCAGCGCCTGCAGCACCGGCTCGGTGCTCTCCCCGACGACGAGCACGCGCCCGCCGGCGCTCGCGGGACGGGCCAGGGCGGCGGCGTTCATCCACCGGCGCAGCGACTCCTCGGTGGTCCGCAGGTCGGTGCGCGCCAGCATCAGCCAGGTGTCGAGGAGAACGACGCAGGCGTAGCCACCGTCGGCAACCGGCTCGGCGCCCGGGGTCGCGACCACCAGCGCAGGCTTCGCGGGCACCCGGTCGAGCACCCGGTCGCCGGAGGAGGTCCGGACGGTCACGGCGGGGAACGCCCGGCCGAGCTCCTCGGCGGTGCGACGGTCGCCGCGCACAGGGGCGCGCAGCCCCCGGCCGCCGCACTCGGGGCAGGCCCAGGCCCGCTCCTCCTCACCGCACCAGGCGCAGCTCGGCGGCCGGTGGGCAGCAGTCACCCGCAGCGGGCCCGAGCACGTCCGGCAGCGAGCCGGTGTCCGGCACCGGTCACAGGCAAGGCTGGTGGCATATCCGTGTCGCGGGGTCTGCAGCAGCACCGGCCCGTGCTCCAGGGCCGAGCGGATCGCGTCGAAGGCTGCCTTCGGCATCCGCGCGGACCGGGCGAACGGGTCCCGATCGAGCTCGCGGTCGGTGGCGCCGGCGATGCTCACCTGGGCGCCTCGCTCGCGCACCACGTCGCGTGAGGCGCTGATCTGTCCGGCCCAGCCGGTGCGGAGCAGGAACTCGGCCTCGACGGTGCGGGCGTGCCCACCGACGAGGGCTCCGGCGGACTCCTCGTGGGCGCGGAGCAGCAGCACCTCGCGGGTGTGGGGGTACGGCGCGTGCGGGTCGGCGTACAGGTCGTCGCCGTCGTCCCAGATCGCCACCAGCCCGAGCTGCTGCACGGGGGCGAACGCGGCGGCCCGAGTGCCGACCACGACCCGGACGGCGCCGCGGGCGACCGCCAGGAACGAGCGGTAGCGCTCGGCCGGCCCCAGGTCGGCGGTGAGCACGACATGGTGACCGTCACCGAGCACGTCGCGCAGCGCCGCGTCGACCCGCTCGACGTCGCGGCGGTCCGGCAGGCACAGCAGCGCGCCGCGTCCGGAGGCGTAGGTGGCTGCGGCGGCGTGGGCGAGCAGGCGCGGCCAGTCCTCGGCCGGGGTCGCCGACCACACCGCGCGTGGGTGGCCGCCCTCGGCGAGGTGGCGGGTGAAGGCCGCGCCCCCGTCGTAGGCCGACCAGGCCTTCTCGGCGGCCGTGACGTCCACGGATGCGGGCGGCGCCGGAGCGGAGGGCTGCTTCTCCACGGTGGCGTGCCGCGGTGGCACCGCCAGCCGGAGGACATCCGAGCGGGTGCCGGCGTACCTCGCCGCGACCGAGGCCGACAGTCGTGCGACCGCCGGCGAGAGCACCGGCTCGGCACTCACCGCGCGGCGCAACGGGGCCAGCCGCCCGGCGTGGCTGCTCTCGGCGACACGCGCCAGCACGAACCCGTCCACGTCCTGACCGGCGAACCGGACCTTCACCCGCGCCCCAGGCACCGCGGTCGCTGACATCTTCTCCGGCACGAGGTAGTCGAAGGGCCGGTCGAGGTGCGCCAGCGGCACGTCGACGAGCACCTGCGCGACCGGGTCGACAGCGGCCGGCTCGACGGGGGGCTTCGCGGCGGCCTTCTTGCGGGTGGTCTCGCTGCGCTGCTTCGCGGCGCGGGCGACCTCCCGGGCCCGGGCGAGCTCGGGCATGAGCGCAGGCTGACCCTCCTCTGCTGCCCCTGCCGGGGTGGCGGCCTGCTCGCTCATGGAACTCATCCTCGCAGCCGGCACCGACGCTCGAGCCTGCCCTGCCCGGCGGCTGTGGACGGTCGGTTCATCCACGGCGCCGGCCGGGACGCCGGGCTGGTCGACGTACCTTGCTCGCGCCGGCTCGCGCGGCGGCCGGGCCGGCGGAGGCGGTCAGATGCCGGCGGCCTTGCGGAGCGCCTCGACCCGGTCGGTCCGCTCCCAGGTGAACTCCGGCAGCTCACGGCCGAAGTGGCCGTAGGCGGCGGTCTTGGCGTAGATCGGCCGGAGCAGGTCGAGGTCGCGGATGATCGCCGCCGGCCGCAGGTCGAACACCTCGAGCACGGCCTTCTGGATCGTGGCGACCGGGACCGTCTCGGTGCCGAAGCAGTCGACGTAGAAGCCGACCGGGTGCGCCTTGCCGATCGCGTAGGCGACCTGCACCTCGCAGCGCCGGGCCAGGCCGGCGGCGACGACGTTCTTGGCCACCCAGCGCATGGCGTACGCCGCCGAGCGGTCGACCTTCGACGGGTCCTTGCCGGAGAAGGCACCGCCGCCGTGGCGGGCCATGCCGCCGTAGGTGTCGATGATGATCTTGCGCCCGGTGAGGCCTGCGTCGCCCCTCGGGCCGCCGATCTCGAACCGGCCGGTGGGGTTCACCAGCAGCTTGTAGCCGTCCGACGGGATGTCGAACTGGGCGAGGATCGGGTCGACCACGTGCCGGCGGATGTCGGGGGTGAGCATCTCGTCGAGGTGGATGTCGGCGGCGTGCTGGGTCGAGACCACGACGGTGTCCACGCGCACGGGACGGTCCTCGTCGTCGTACTCGATGGTGACCTGGGTCTTCCCGTCGGGACGGAGGTACGGCATCGTCCCGTCCTTGCGGACCTGGGCCAGGCGCTGCGAGAGCCGGTGGGCGATCATGATCGGCAGCGGCATCAGCTCGGGGGTGTCGTCGCAGGCGTAGCCGAACATCAGGCCCTGGTCACCGGCGCCCTGGCGGTCCAGCGGGTCCATCGAGTGGTCGTGCCGCTCCTCGTAGGCGTCGTCGACGCCCTGGGCGATGTCGACCGACTGCGCGCCGATCGCCACCTGCACACCGCACGACCAGCCGTCGAAGCCCTTGAGCGAGGAGTCGTAGCCGATGTCGAGCACCTTCCGGCGGACCAGCTCGGCGATCGGTGCGTACGTCGTCGTGGTCACCTCGCCGGCGACGATCACCAGGCCGGTGGTCACGAGCGTCTCGACGGCGACCCGGCTGCGCGGGTCGTCGGCGAGCAGGGCGTCCAGGATGGTGTCGCTGATCTGGTCGGCGATCTTGTCCGGGTGCCCCTCGGTCACCGACTCGGAGGTGAAAAGGCGTCCTGCCACTGGTGTTTCCCCTGTCTCGGCGTCGCGCGGCGACGCGTCCTTCGGCTCGGGCTGTGGGTCTTGTGTGCGTTCCATGAACGATAACCGGTGTCGGTGACCGGCCTCAGACGGTCTCGAACCGCGACAGCACCTGGTCCCAGATGACGTGCGCGAGCGCGGTCTTCGACCCTCGCGGCACCGGAACGGGCTCGCCGTCGGTGCTCAGCACCACGCCCTCGTTGTCGGTGGACCCGAACACCTTGCCACCGCTGACGTCGTTGACGACGAGCAGGTCGCAGCCCTTCCGGGCGAGCTTGGCGCGCGCGTGCTCGAGGACCGACCCCGACTCGTCGCCGGTCTCCGCGGCGAACCCGACCACCACGGTGCCCGGGGCGGGCCGGTTGCGGGAGAGCTCGGCGAGGATGTCGGGGGTCTGGTCGAGCTCGATGACCGGTGCGGACCCGTCGTCGGACTTCTTGATCTTGGTCTCGGCGAACCTGCTGGGCCGGAAGTCCGCCGGCGCGGCCGCCATCACGACCGCGTCCGCGTTGACGGCGGCAGCGACCACGGCGTCCCGCAGCTCGGCGGTGGTCTCGACCCGGACGATCTTCGCTCCCGCCGGGTCGGGCAGGGTGACGTTGGCGGCCACCAGGGTGACCTCGGCACCGCGGGCGACCGCGGCGCGCGCCAGGGCGTAGCCCTGCAGCCCTGAGGACCGGTTGCCCAGGAATCGCACCGGGTCGAGGTACTCCCGGGTGCCGCCGGCGGAGACCACCACGTGCCGGCCGGCGAGGTCTGCGAAGCGGTGGGCGTCGCCACGAGCCAGCACCCCGGTGCAGACCTCGAAGATCTCCCCCGGCTCCGGCAGCCGGCCCTTGCCGGTGTCGGCGCCGGTCAGCCGGCCCTCGGCCGGCTCAATCACGAGCACACCACGCTCGCGCAGGGTGGCGACGTTGGCCTGGGTGGCCGGGTGCTCCCACATCTCGGTGTGCATCGCCGGCGCGAGCACCACCGGGCACCGTGCGGTGAGCAGCGTGTTGGTGAGCAGGTCGTCGGCCAGCCCGTGCGCGGCCTTGGCGACGAGGTCGGCGGTGGCGGGTGCCACCACGACCAGGTCCGCGCTCTGCCCGATCCGCACGTGCGGGACCTCGTGCACGCCGGTCCACACATCGGTGGCCACCGGCCTGCCCGACAGCGCAGCCCAGGTCGGTGCCCCGACGAACTCCAGTGCGGCGGCGGTGGGTACGACGGTCACGTCGTGCCCGGACTCGGTGAACCGGCGCAGCAGCTCACAGGCCTTGTACGCAGCGATGCCGCCACTCACGCCGAGAACGACGTGAGGGCGGCGATCGCCGTCAACCGGTGACCCGGCCGAGCTCATGCTCAGGCCTCGGTGGGCTCAGGGGTCTCGGCGTTGGGGTCGATGTCCTCACAGGTGAGGAGGTCCTCGTTGATCTCCCGGAGGGCGATCGACAGCGGCTTCTCCTGCACGTGGGTGTCGACGAGCGGACCGACGTACTCCAGAAGGCCCTCGCCGAGCTGCGAGTAGTAGGCGTTGATCTGACGGGCGCGCTTGGCGCTGTAGAGGACCAGCTTGTACTTCGAGTCGGTCTTCGTCAGGAGCTCGTCGATGGACGGGTGGGTGATGCCCTCGGCAACGGGCAGGGAGCCAGACACGCTTGTAGGCCTCACAGAGTCTTGGGGTCGGAGTCAGGAACGTGAAGGCACGTTCTTGATCAAGGCTACCAACTCTTCGCTGGCGGCGTGAACTTCGGTGTTGACGATCGTCACGTCGAACTCCGCCTCGGCGGCGAGCTCCTCCCGGGCGGTCTCGAGCCGGCGCTCGCGCTCCTCGGGGGTCTCGGTGCCGCGTCCGACCAGCCTGCGGACCAGCTCCTCCCACGAGGGCGGCGCGAGGAAGACGAACAACGCGTCGGGCATGGTGCGGCGGACCTGGCGCGCGCCGTTGAGGTCGATCTCGAGCAGCGCCGGACGCCCCTCGGCGATCGCGTCCTCGACCGGTTTGCGCGGCGTGCCGTAACGGGCACCCCGGTGCACCACCGCCCACTCCAGGAGCTGGTCGCCGGCGACCAGCTCGTCGAACTCCTCCTCGGAGACGAACCAGTAGTGCCGACCGTGCACCTCGCCGGGCCGCGGCTTGCGGGTGGTCACCGACACCGAGATCCAGATCTCGGGATGGTGCTTGCGGATCTCGGCGGCGACGGTGCCCTTGCCGACAGCGGTAGGGCCCGCCAGGACGGTCAACCGGCTCACTTGGAGCCGAACTCGCGCTCGAGGGCGGCGATCTGGTTCGCGCCGAGCCCGCGGACGCGGCGGCTCTCGGAGATGTTGAGACGCTCCATCACCTGGCGGGCGCGGACCTTGCCCAGCCCCGGCATCGACTGGAGGAGGTCGACCACCTTCATCTTGGCGATGACCTCGTTCTGCTGGCCCTCCTCGAGGACCTCCGCGATCGAGGCCCCGGAGTGCTTGAGGCGGTTCTTCACCTCGGCGCGCTCGCGGCGCGACGCCGCGGCCTTCTCCAGCGCAGCCTGGCGCTGCTCGGGGGTGAGTGGCGGAAGGGCCACGGTGTCAGTCCTCATCGGTCAGGTGTCAGGGTGCGTCCGGGCGAAGAGCGGACGGACCGAAATCTAGTCATGACGTGCAGCGCACCGCAACGCGGGTGCGGCGTGCGGGCCGGCGCCGGGGCGACCGGTCGCTCAGCCCGCGCCGAGGCCGAGGTCGACCTTGCAGACGTCCTTGGCGTGCTGCTCCACGCCGTCGCCGGCGGCGGTGACCCGGCGAGAGGCCAGCTCCGCTGCGGCGTCCTCGAGCCGCTGCGCCTCCTCCTCCGACACCCCGGCCGGTGGCTCCTCGGGGTTGTACTCGCTCGGCGTGGTGCCCGCCGCGTCGAAGGCGTCGACGAGCCCCTCGAGGGCGAACACCAGAGTCTGCCACTCGTCGGCGATGTCGTCGGGAGCCGCCTCGTGAAGGTCCTGCCACACCGCGAGGGTCTCGGCGAGCACGTCGGTGTCGGGGTCCGCGGACCGGGCGGCCAGGTCGGAGAGCTCCTGCTTCTGGTCCTCGATCGCGTCGCAGTACCTCTCCGTCTCGGTGGCGCAGCCGGCCAGCGACGCGGCCACCACGATCCCGAGCACGGCAGCGGCGGAGCGACGTACGGCGCTCACGGTGCCCCCAGCTCCTCGAGCGACCGCGCTGTGCGAGCCGCGGCCTCGCGCAGGGCGGACCGGACCGGTCCGGCCCGGAGGATCTCCCGCGAGCTGCTGGCCAGCACGTTGCGCGCCGCGGCACCGAAGATCCGGCGTACGTCGGACGGGGTGCCGCCCTGCGCCCCGAGCCCGGGCACGAGCAGCGGGCCGTTGACGGCCAGGTTCTCCGACGTCTCCCCGATCGTCGCGCCGACCACCGCACCGACCGAGCCGAGCGGCTCCGCTCCGGCGTTGCGGGCCGCGATCGCGTCGAGCACGGCGCCGGCGACCGTGCGCCCGTCCGCGGTCCTCGCGTGCTGGAACTGCGGCCCCTCCGGGTTGGAGGTGAGCGCCAGGACGAAGATGCCGGCTCCGTTGGCCAGCGCGGTGTCGATCATCGGGTCCAGCGAGCCGAAGCCGAGATAGGGGCTGGCCGTGATCGCGTCCACGGCCAGCGGCGAGGACGCGTCGAGGTAGGCGTCGGCATAGGCCTGCGCGGTGGATCCGATGTCACCGCGCTTGACGTCGAGCACCACGAGGCTTCCGCGGGCGCGGGCCTCGGCGATCACCTTCTCCAGGACCGCCACGCCGCGGGACCCGTGCCGTTCGAAGAACGCCGACTGCGGCTTGAGAGCCGCGGCCGTCTCGGCCAAGGCCTCCACCGCGGTCATCGCGAAGGTCTCCAGCCCCTCCGGGCTGTCGGTCAGACCCCAGTCGGTGAGCAGGCCGGGGTGCGGGTCGATCCCCGCGCAGAGCGGTCCGCGGGCGTCCATGGCCTCGCGCAACCGGGTGCCGAACGTCATCAGAGCTCTCCCGTCGGGTCGGTGGGTCGGTGGGCGCTGCCGACGGCCGCGGCGACCGAGGGGAAGCCGCGCCGAGCCAGCTCGTCGGTGAGCCCGGTGACGATGCGTCCGGGCAAGGTCGGGTCGTGCAGCAGGGCGGTGCCGACCTGGACGGCGCGGGCACCCGCGGCAAGCATCGCCAGGGCGTCGAACCCGTTGCGGACCCCGCCGCTGCCGACCAGGGGTACGCCGGGCAGGGCGGTGTGCAGCTCCCACAGGGCACGGAGCACGACCGCGTGCAGGGCCGGGCCGCTCAACGTCCCGCCGCCGCTGCCGAGTGCCGGCCGGAGGGTGCTCTCGTCGAGCACCAGGCCGGGGACCGCAGCCGCGACCACGACCGCGTCGGCTCCCTCCTTGACGACCGAGCGGGCGACGTCGACGGCGTGCGGGAGCTCGGCGGGGATCTTGGCCAGGACCGGCACCCCGCGCGGCACGTCGCGACGCACCGCGGCGAGCACCTTGCCTGCCTGGTAGGAGTCTCGGCCGAGCCTGCCGGCCGGCCACGCCAGGTTGACCTCGATGCCGGAGAGGCCGGGACTCAGCCCGACCCGGCGGGCCAGCTCGGTCCACTCCCCCAGGCTCGCGCCGGCCACGGAGACCACCGTGCGCACGCGCTGCTGGGCCAGCCACGGCAGGTCGGTGGCGAGGAAGGTCTGCAGCCCCGGTCCCTGCGGACCGGCGTCGTTGAGCAGGCCACCGACGGTCTCCACCGCCCGCGGGGGCACGCCGCCGGCCTGCGGGTCGAGGGTGACCGAGCGCGTCACCAGCGCACCCAGGTCGCCGAGGTCTCCGTAGGGGACGAGCTCGCGCCCGGAGCCGCCGCAACCGGCGGCCACCATGACCGGGTTGGCCAGGGTCAGCTCCCCGAGATCGGTCGCGAGGTCCACCTGTGTCATCGGGCTGGACCCTCCGTGCGAGCACCCCGGACGTCGGCCGGCACGGCGCCCAGGTCGTCCCAGCGCACGCGGTCCCCCCGGAACACCGGCCCCTCGACGCAGGCGCGCACCATCCGCGACACCCCGTCCTCCCCCACCACCGGCACGACGCAGGTCTGGCAGGCGCCGGTCAGGCACATCAGCTCCACGTCGACCGCGGTCTGGCTCCACGCGCCGTGCTGCTCCGCGGCCGCCGCGGACTCGTGCAGCATCTTCACGGGCCCGGCCGCGTAGACGACGTCGGCCGCGGTCCGCTCCAGCACCTCCGGCAGCACGCCGGCGACGCTGCCGCGGACACCGAGCGAGCCGTCCTCGGTGGTGGCCACGACCGTGCGCACCGCCCGCTTGGCGTCGAGCACGCCGAGCACCTCCCGCTCGGTGGCCCCGCCGAGCACCATGTGCACCGTGCACCCGCGCTCACGCAGTCGTTCGGCGAGGCCGAACAGCGACGCGGCTGCCGCTCCGTGGCCGGCCAGCACGCAGGCCACCGGCTCCTTGGGCAGCGCGTAGGGACGGCCGAGCGGTCCGACGACGTCGACGCGGGTCCCGGTCGCGAGGTCGGCGAGCCAGGCCTGCCCCGGCTCGGCGACCGAGAGCACGACCTCGACCGTGCTGCGGTACGTGC
>JBMOMG010000111.1:0-23574 GCA_049323155.1 Actinomycetota bacterium
CCCGGCCGTCAAGACCGTGGCCAAGAAGACGACCGTGAAGAAGACCGCGGCCAAGCAGAGCACCCCCACGAAGGCAGCCGCGAAGGCGCCCTCCTCGTCCCAGGAGGCCAAGGTGACCAAGACACCGGCAAGCAAGACCGCCGACAAGCTCGCGGTGAAGTCCGACGAGAAGCCGTGGACGGCCAAGGAGCTAGGGGAGGTCCGAGACGAGCTGCACGCCGAGCGCGACCGGCTCCGCTCCGAGCTCAACCTCGCCGAGCACGAGCTCGCGGACCTGATGCGTGACGCCGGCGACGGCGCGGGCAACGACCAGGCCGACGTGGGCTCGACGACCTTCGAGCGCGACCACGAGATGAGCCTGGCCAACAACGCCCGCGAGATGCTCGCGCAGACCGAGCGCGCCCTCGAGCGGATCGAGGACGGCAGCTACGGGATCTGCGAGAGCTGCGGGCAGCCGATCGGCAAGATGCGGCTGATGGCGTTCCCGCGTGCGACACTGTGTCTGTCATGCAAGCAGCGCGAGGAGCGTCGCTGAACCCCAGCGACAACACGTCCCAGGAGAGCACCACTCGGTCCCGTCGGCCTCATTTGTGGCTTTTCGCGGCAATCGCGGTCTCGGCCTACGCCCTCGACCTGCTCACCAAGACGCTGGCCCTGGCGCACCTCGAGGGGCGGCCGAGGATCCCCGTCGTGGGTGATGTCCTCTCGCTCTACCTGACGCACAACTCCGGGGCCGCGTTCAGCTTCCTGACCGGTCACACCGAGGTGCTCTCGGTGATCGCGATCATCGCGGTCGCCGTCGTGATCTGGGTGTCCCGCCGGCTGCGCAGCACGGGCTGGGCGATCGCGCTCGGCTTCCTGCTCGGCGGCGTGGCGGGCAACCTCACCGACCGCATCGTGCGTGAGCCGGGCGTCCTGCAGGGGCACGTCGTCGACTTCCTGATGCTGCCGAACTTCCCGGTCTTCAACGTCGCCGACATCTGCATCAACATCGCCGCCGGCACGATCGTCCTCCAGGCACTGCGCGGCATCAACGTGGACGGCTCCCGTCACGGTGACGCCGAGAAGGCGGAGGAGGTGGCGTCGTGAGCTCCTATCCCGAGGCCACCGGAGCCGCCGAGTTCCGCACCCTGAGCGTGCCCGACAGCCTGGCCGGTGAGCGGCTCGACGCGGCGATGGCCCGGATGTTCGGCTTCTCGCGCAGCCGCGCCGCCGAGCTGGTCGCAGCCGGCAACGTCACCCTCGACGGCGAGCCGGCAGCCAAGTCCGATCGCGTCCACGCCGGCTCGGTGCTCGACGTGGAGATCCCCTCGCGGACCGACCCGGTCGCGGTGATCCCCGAGACGGTCGAGGGGATCTCGATCATCCACGACGACGACGCGATCGTGGTGATCGACAAGCCCGTCGGCGTCGCAGTGCACCCGAGTCCTGGGTGGACCGGTCCCACGGTCGTCGGCCACCTGGCCGGCGCCGGTTTCCGGATCGCCACCAGCGGTGCCGCCGAGCGGCAGGGGATCGTCCAGCGCCTCGACGTCGGCACCTCGGGGGTGATGGTGATCGCCAAGAGCGAGCACAGCTACTCCGTGCTCAAGAACGCCTTCCGGCAGCGCACGGTCGACAAGACCTACCACGCCCTGGTGCAGGGCCACCCCGACCCGTTGCGCGGCACCGTGGACGCTCCGATCGGCCGGCACCCGAGGTACGACTACAAGTTCGCGGTGATGTCCGGCGGCCGCGACAGCGTGACGCACTACGAGACGCTCGAGGCGCACCGCTTCGCCAGCCTGCTCGAGATCCACCTCGAGACCGGCCGCACCCACCAGATCCGGGTGCACATGTCCGCGCTCAAGCACCCGTGCGTCGGGGACCTCACCTACGGCGCGGACCCGGTGCTCGCCAAGCGGGTGGGCCTCGAACGGCAGTGGCTGCACGCCGTACGCCTCGGCTTCGAGCACCCCGACTCCGGTGAGTACGTCGAGTACGAGTCGCCCTATCCCGCGGACCTCCAGCACGCCCTCGACGTCATCCGCGATGAGGTCTGAGCCGGTCGCCGACCTGGAGCTGCGACCGGCCGCACCCGAGGACCTCGACGCGGTGGCGAGGATGTTCAGCGCGAGTCGGCGCGCCGCGGTGCCCGCCATGCCACCCCCGGTGCACACCGTGGAGGAGGACCGTGTCTGGCTGGGCCACCAGCTCGGCGGCGAGCGCGAGGCCTGGCTGGCCGAGCGCGGCACGACGGTGCTCGGGCTGATGCTGCTCGAGGAGGGGTGGCTGCACTCGCTCTACGTCGACCCGGCGCACCAGGGCCAGGGTGTCGGCACCGCCCTGCTGCAGCTGGCGAAGGCGCTGCGCCCGTCCGGACTGCAGCTGTGGGTGTTCCAGAGCAATCTCCCGGCCCGACGGCTGTACGCCGCGCACGGGTTCGTCGACGTGGAGGAGACCGACGGGTCCCGCAACGACGAGCAGGCGCCCGACGTACGCATGCGCTGGCTGCCCGGGGACCGATAGGTTCGACGGGTAAACCCGGACCTACTCGAGGAGGAGCCCGCATGGCCCGCCCCCCGCTGCCCCCAGACGTGCGCGACCTGCTCGCGAAACCGAACCCGTGCGTGATCTCGACGCTCCGCTCCGACGGGCACCCCGTGTCGGTCGCCACCTGGTACCTCCTCGACGGTGACCGGATCCTGGTGAACATGGACGAGGGCCGGCGCCGGCTCGGGCACCTGCACCGCGACCCCCGCGTCTCGCTGACCGTCCTGGACGAGGCCGGGTGGTACACCCACGTCAGCATCATCGGCCGGGTCGTGGAGTTCCGCGACGACGAGGGGCTGGCCGACATCGACCGGCTCAGCCGGCACTACACCGGACGGGCCTACCCGACCCGGGACCGCGGGCGGGTCTCGGCCTGGGTGGAGATCGAGCGCTGGCACGGCTGGGGTGCCGCGAAGACCGACTGAGCGGCCTGTGAGGAGGCTCCCGAGAACTGTCGGTGCCCCCTGGCAACCTGGCTTTCAGGTCGATCCGCGGGTCTGCGACAAGTGGGCCCATCGGTGACGTAGGCTGACACCTCTTCCCCAAGGAGTCAGGCCGTGGTCACCCTCGGTCGGTCTCAGCGTGTCCAAGTCCGGTCGGAAGGGTTGAGCAGCCGCCATGAGTGTCGGGTCCGGGGCCAACGACTCGTTCGTGCACCTGCACGTCCACACCGAGTACTCCATGCTGGACGGGGCCGCGCGGCTCGGGGCGCTGACCGAGCGGGTGGCCGAGCTCGGGATGCCCGCGGTCGCGATGACCGACCACGGCAACGTGTTCGGGGCCTACGAGTTCTACAAGAAGGCCCGCGACGCCGGGGTCAAGCCGATCATCGGCATCGAGGCCTACTTCACGCCGAACATCTCCCGGTTCGAGAAGAAGGGCGTCAACTTCTACGACGGCGGGTCCGACGACGTCTCCGCGCGCGGTGCCTACACCCACATGACCCTGCTCTCGGAGAGCACCGAGGGCATGCACAACCTCTTCCGGCTCTCCACGGGCTCCTGGCGCGACGGGTACTTCAAGCAGCCGCGCATGGACCGTGAGCTGCTCGCGCAGCACAGCAGGGGCATCATCGGCACGACCGGCTGCCCCTCCGGCGAGGTCCAGGTCCACCTGCGCTACGGCAACTACGACGCCGCACGGCAGGTGGCGGGTGAGTTCCAGGACATCCTCGGCAGGGAGAACTACTTCCTGGAGCTGATGGACCACGGCCTCGACATCGAGAACCGCGTGCGTGACGGTCTGCTCCGCCTCGCCAAGGACCTCCAGATCCCGTTGCTGGCCACCAACGACTCCCACTACGTCAACCGCGAGGACGCCGCCGCCCAGGAGCACCTGCTGTGCATCAACTCCGGCAGCACGATGGACATCCCGGCCGGTGACGGTCCCGGCCAGCGGTTCGCGTTCAGTGGCGACGGCTACTACATCAAGTCCGCGCAGGAGATGCGCGCGCTGTGGGCCGACAAGTACCAGCTGCGCGAGGCGTGCGACAACACGCTGCTGATCGCCGAGCGGTGCGACGTCTCGTTCACCGAGGGCACCGGCACCTACATGCCCCGGTTTCCCTGCCCGCCCGGTGAGAACGAGGACTCGTGGCTGGTCAAGGAGGTCGAGAAGGGCCTGCACTTCCGCTACCCCGGCGGCATCCCCGACAAGGTCCGCAAGCAGGCCGACTTCGAGATCGGCGTCATCACCCAGATGGGCTTCTCCGGCTACTTCCTCGTGGTTGCCGACTTCATCAACTGGGCCAAGGACAACGGCATCCGGGTCGGTCCGGGCCGCGGCTCCGGCGCCGGTTCGATGGTGGCCTACGCGATGCGGATCACCGACCTCGACCCGCTCGAGCACGGCCTGATCTTCGAGCGTTTCCTCAACCCCGACCGGGTCTCGATGCCCGACTTCGACATCGACTTCGACGAGCGCCGGCGCGGCGAGGTGATCCGCTACGTCACCGAGAAGTACGGCGACGACCGGGTCTCCTACATCGTCACCTACGGCACCATCAAGGCCAAGCAGGCGGTGAAGGACTCCTCGCGGATCCTGGGCTACCCGTTCGCGATGGGCGACCGGATCACCAAGGCGATGCCGGCCGCGGTGATGGGCAAGGACGTCCCGCTCAAGGAGATCTTCGACCCCAACCACAAGCGCTACGGCGAGGGCGGCGAGTTCCGCTCGCTCTACGAGGGCGACAACGACGTCAAGCGGGTGGTCGACACCGCGATCGGCATCGAGGGCCTGAAGCGGCAGTGGGGCGTGCACGCCGCTGGGGTGATCATGTCCAGCGAGCCCCTGGTCGACGTCATCCCACTGCTGAAGCGTCCCTCCGACGGCGCGATGATCACGCAGTTCGACTACCCGACCTGCGAGACCCTCGGCCTGATCAAGATGGACTTCCTGGGTCTGCGCAACCTCACCGTGCTCGACGACGCGGTGAAGAACATCGAGGCCAACCGCGGGGAGAAGGTCGTCCTCGAGGACCTCGACCTCACCGACGAGGCGACCTACCGGCTGCTCCAGCGTGGTGACACCCTCGGCGTGTTCCAGCTCGACGGCGGCCCGATGCGGGCCCTGCTGCGCAGCATGCGCCCCGACACGTTCGAGGACATCTCCGCGGTCGGTGCGCTCTACCGGCCCGGCCCGATGGGGGCGGACTCCCACAACAAGTACGCCCGGCGCAAGACCGGACGTGAGGAGGTCGTGCCGATCCACCCCGAGCTGGCCGAGCCGCTCGAGGACATCCTGGGCGAGACCTACGGTCTGATCGTCTACCAGGAGCAGGTCATGGCGATCGCCCAGAAGCTTGCGGGCTACTCGCTCGGACAGGCGGACCTGCTGCGGCGCGCCATGGGCAAGAAGAAGAAGGCCGAGCTGGACAAGCAGTTCGCCGCCTTCTCCGCCGGCATGCAGGAGCGCGGCTACTCCATGGACGCCGTGCAGACGCTGTGGGACATCCTGCTGCCGTTCTCCGACTACGCCTTCAACAAGGCGCACTCGGCGGCCTACGGCCTGGTCTCCTACTGGACGGCCTACCTCAAGGCGAACTACCCCGCGGAGTACATGGCGGCCCTGCTGACCTCGGTCAAGGACGACAAGGACAAGTCGGCGATCTACCTCAACGAGTGCCGCCGGATGAAGATCCAGGTGCTCCCGCCCGACGTCAACGAGTCCGCCTTCAACTTCACCCCGGTCGGCCGGGACATCCGCTTCGGCCTGTCCGCGATCCGCAACGTCGGTGGCAACGTGGTCGACGGGATCATCGCCGCGCGCGAGGAGAAGGGACGGTTCCTCGACTTCAACGACTTCATGGAGAAGGTCCCGGCCCAGGTCTGCAACAAGCGGGTCATCGAGTCGCTGATCAAGGCCGGCGCCTTCGACGACATGAAGCACCGACGTCGCGCGCTGATGGCCGTGCACGAGGACGCAGCCGATCGCTACGCCACGATCAAGCGCGACTCCGGCGGCGGTCAGGACTCCCTCTTCGACGATCTCGACGCAGGCTCCGAGGCCGCCTTCGACATGGCGGTGGCGATCCCCGACATCGACGAGTGGGACAAGACCACGCTGCTCGGCCACGAGCGCGACATGCTCGGGCTCTACGTCTCCGACCACCCGCTGATGGGTCTCGAGCACATCCTCGCCAACGGCAGCGACTGCACGATCGGGCAGCTCCTCGTCGACGAGGACCGACCGGACGGCTCCACCGTCACCGTCTGCGGGCTGATCACCTCCGTGCAGCGCAAGATCACCAAGCGCGGAGACGCCTGGGCCATGCTGACCCTCGAGGACCTCGAGGGTGGCATCGACGTGCTGCTCTTCCCGAGCGCCTACCAGCTGGCGAGCACCATGCTCAACGAGGACGCGATCGTCACGATCAAGGGCCGGCTGAGCCGCAGCAAGGACCAGCCGGAGCTGCACGGCCAGGAGGTCAGCCTGCCCGACCTCTCCGACGGACCCTCGGGGCCGGTGGTCATCTCCCTGCCGTCCACCCGGTGCACCCCGCCGGTCGTCGAGCAGCTCAAGGACGTCCTCGGGACGCACCCGGGTGTCACCGAGGTACGCCTGCGGCTGCTGACCAAGACCTCGACGACCGTGTTGCGGCTCGACGACCGGTTGCGGGTCACCCCGACCCAGGCCCTGTTCGCGGACCTGAAGGCCCTGCTCGGCCCGGGCTGCCTGGCGGGTTCGTGAGGCGGCACCTCGGCGACGGCGCCCGGGCGGACGTCGTGGTCGTGCTGGGCACGTTCGTCGGCCTCGGCCTGCTCGGCGGCCTCCTGTGGTGGCTCCTGGTCGACCCCGCCGAGTACACCCTGGCTCCCGGTGGCGGGGCGATGGGGGAGCTGGAGCTCTCGAAGCGGTTCAACGCCGACGGCTGGTACTCCGTGCTGGCGATCGTGCTCGGCTTCCCCAGCGGGCTGCTGCTGACCTGGTGGCGCTCCCGGGACTACCGGCTGACCTCGGCCCTGCTCGTCCTGGGCGCGGCACTCGCCGCCGGCGTGATGGCAGTCACCGGCCGGCTGCTGGGACCCGGTGACCCCGACGCGGCGCTGACGGGCGCGAAGCGGGGCGCGCGCGTGCCGGTCGAGCTGGTGGTCACCGCCGACGTGGCCTACCTGCTGTGGCCCATCGCAGTGCTCGCCGGCGCGCTCATGGTGCTCTGGTCCTCGCCGGGCCTGCCCCGAGGTCCGGAGCAGCCGGTCGGCGATCCTGCCGGGCCTGGCTCGCAGGGTCACCCGGACAGTGAGCGCGCCGACCACTGAGGCCGTAGCGTAGTAGCCGCACACCCCGCAGACCGTCCGGCCATGGAGGCACGATGCCGACCACTCCTGTTCCGCCCGGGGAGCCCGAGTACCTCGGCGACGCCGCGCCCCCGTCGGTGACCGAGGCGACCCGCGGTCGCCGTCCCGGCCGGGTGGCCGTGCTCGGTCTCGCCGCTGCCGGGGTCGCCGGCGTGGTCGCGCTCGGTGGCTGGACCGCGTTGTCCCTGATGGCGTCGGGCACCCAGCCGGCGACCGCGCTCCCGGCGGACACCCTGGCCTACCTGAGCGTCGACCTCGACCCGTCCGCGGGCCAGAAGCTCGAGGCCGTCCGCATGCTCGAGAAGTTCCCCGCAGTCGACGAGGAGCTGGGTCTCGACGCCTCCGACGACCTGCGCCGGTGGGCCTTCGACCGCAGCGGACTGGCCCAGTGCCCCGGCGTGGACTACGACGAGGACGTCGCGCCGTGGATCGGTGACCGGGCAGCCTTCGCGGTCGTGCCGGGTGCCGACGACGTGAAGGGGTCCCAGGAACCCGAGGTCCTCGTGGCGCTGCAGGTCAGCAGCACCGAGGAGGCCACCGCCGCGCTCGCCGATCTCGCGGACTGCACGATCGCCGACGGGCCGCGCAAGCACGAGCCGGGCGTCGCGGCGGGGGAGGGCTACGTCGTCATCGCGGAGTCCACCGAGGTCGCCGAGGCCGCCGTGGACGGTGCCGCTGACGCGAGCCTCGCCGACGACGCCATCTTCCAACGGTGGACCGAGGAGGCTGGCGAGGCCGGCATCGCGACCGGCTACCTCTCCCCGGAGGCGCCTGCCCAGCTGGAGACCCTGGCTCGCGAGCTGGAGTCACACGCGCACAACGGCGGGTACGCCGGGCTCGACGCGGGCAACGGGCCGGCCGGCTCGCTCGGTCACTCCTTCGACCTGGGCGCCGGGCCGCTGGGTTCCGGGCTGGGCGGCGGTCCGGGGATCGCGGGCGGCGTCACCGAGGACTTCGAGGGCGCGGCCGCGGTGCTGCGGTTCGCCGACGAGACCCTCGAGCTCGAGGTGGCCGGCGGCGGCCTGCCCGAGGGCAGTGCGCCGGGCCAGGACGGCACGGACGTGACCGAGCTGCCGGCGACCACCGGCGCCGCGGCGGCCTGGGCATTCGAGGAGGGCTGGTTCAGCACCGCGCTCGACACGTTCACCGAGCTGTCCGGCGGTCTGCCGCTGGACCCGATGTTCCGGCTGGTCGAGTCCCGCACCGGACTCAGCCTGCCCGAGGACGCCGAGACCCTGCTCGGCGACAGCCTCGCGCTCGCCGTCGACTCGGGGATCGAGGCCGGGACGGCGCTCGAGCGCGAGGACCTCTCCCGGCTGCCCGCCGGGGTCCGCGTGAGCGGCGACCCCGACGAGATCCTGGCCGTGGTCGACAAGGTGCGCGCCCGCCTGGGTGCCCGCACCGACGAGCTGGTCGTCCAGTCCGGCGACGGGGTCGTGGCCTTCGGACTCGACCGCGACTACGTCGAGACCCTCGCCGGGGCAGGAGACCTCGGGGACGCAGCGGCGTTCCGGGACGCCGTGCCCCAGGCCGACCGTGCCGGTGGAGTGCTCTTCGTCGACTTCAGCGCCGGCGACGGCTGGGTGGAGCGGCTGGTCGAGGACTACGGCGATGCCCGCGCGGACGGTTCGGCCGAGCTCGCTGCGAACCTCCGCCCCCTCGAGGCGCTCGGGATCAGCAGCTGGACCGACGACGGGGTCCAGCGCGGCCTGCTCCGGCTGACCACGCGCTGACCCGCGTGCCCACCGGCTGAGCCGGGCCGCGTCAGCGGGCGATCGGCGCCGTCCGGGCGTCGGTGACCGCGACCAGGTCGCGTGGCGCGAGCCCGATGTCGAGCCCCCGCCTGCCTCCGGAGACGTAGACGGTCTCGAACTGCAGGGCCGACTCGTCGAGGACGGTCGGGTGGGCGCGCTTCTGGCCGACCGGCGAGATCCCGCCCACGACGTACCCCGTGGCGCGTTCGGCGTCGGCCGGGTCGGCCATTCCCGCCTTCTTCCCGCCCACGGCGGCGGCGAGCGCCTTGAGGTCGAGCTGCCCCGAGACCGGGACGATCCCGACGACAAGCCGGCCGTCGACCTCGGCGAACAGGGTCTTGAACACCTGAGCGGGGTCCAGGCCCAGGGCCTCGGCAGCCTCGAGCCCGAAGTTCGTGGCTGCGGGATCGTGCTCGTAGGCGTGCGTCGTGAAGGCCACTCCCGCCCGGGTCAGGGCGACCGTCGCGGGGGTTCCGGCGGAGCCACGCTTGTTGCGGCCCATCAGTTCGGCGACCATCCGGTGCGGGACACCTCGGTGGCGGGCAGAGACGGCACCGCCTGCATGGCCCGCATCTCCTCGCGCATCGCGTAGCGCAGCATCACCAGCCGCTCGTCCGCGCTGCCGGTCTCGAGCAGGGCCTGCCGCTCCCGGAGGGTGAGCAGGCAGGTCGCGGCGAGGGTGTAGGACAGGTACACCGGGTCGTCGGGCAGCTCCACGTCGAGCACGTCCGCGCCGCGGATCTCCGACAGCCGCTGCCGGTACGCCGCGAAGGTGGCCCTCGCGCGGGCGGCCTCGGTCGACGTACGCCCCGGCCCGGCGGACGGGTCCGTGGTGTCGGGGGCAGTCTCGACCCTGCCGACGAGGTAGGCCCCGGAGGCGTCCATCGACTGCAGGTGGAAGCGTTCTCGGCCGACGATCTCGATGTCGAAGGTGCCGTCCTGACCCGGCACCACCGTGGTCATCTGGGCGACGCAGCCGACCCGGTGCACGGACTGGACCCCCTGGGTCCCCACCTCGTAGCCCTCGCGGATCGCCACCACCCCGAACAGTCGCTGGCTGCGGTCGGGGACGGCGAGCAGGTGGTGCACGAGCGCACGGTAGCGGTCCTCGAAGACGTGCAGCTGCATCGTCTGACCCGGGAGCAGCACGGTGTTCAGCGGGAACAGGGGCAGCTCGTCGGTCACGGCGAACAACCTACCCATCCCGGAGCCGCCGACGCCGTCGCCCGCGGTCCGGGCGCTGACACGGACCGGGCGGGCTCGGTCGCCGCCCCTACACTGGGGGCATGATTCGCCGGATCGATCTCAGGGGTACGACGGGCACCGACACGTCGTCCGCGCAGGCCCCTGACCACCGCAGCGTCGTGCCGCGTGCGGAGATGGACGTCGAGGCCACCCTCGAGGTCGTCCGCCCCATCTGCGACGCGGTCCGCCATCGCGGGGTCGAGGCGATCACCGAGTTCGCTGCCAGGTTCGACGGGGTCGAGCAGACCGACATCGCGGTGCCCGCCGAGGCGCTGCACCGTGCGTTGGACGAGCTCGACCCGGCTGTGCGTGCCGGCCTCGAGGAGTCCATCCGCCGACTTCGGCTGACCTGTGAGGCCGAGCTCGAGGCCGACAAGGTCACCCAGGTGGTGCCCGGCGGCACGGTCAGCCAGCGGATGGTGCCGGTCGAGCGGGTCGGCCTCTACGTGCCCGGCGGGCTCGCCCCGCTGGTCTCCAGCGTGGTGATGAACGTGGTCCCCGCGCAGGTCGCGGGCGTGCCGTCGATCGCGCTGACGTCCTCGCCGCAGAAGAGCAACGGCGGGCTGCCGCACCCGACGATCCTCGCCGCATGCGCGCTCCTCGGCATCGACGAGGTCTACGCCGTGGGCGGCGCCCAGGCGGTGGCGATGTTCGCCTACGGCGCAGGTCCCTGCCGCCCGGTCGACATGGTCACCGGCCCCGGCAACATCTACACCGTCTCGGCCAAGCGTCTGCTCAAGGGCGTCGTCGGCATCGACTCCGAGGCAGGCCCCACCGAGATCGCGATCCTCGCCGACGACTCCGCCGTCGCCGCCTTCGTCGCCGCCGACCTGATCAGCCAGGCCGAGCACGACCCCAACGCCGCGTCGGTCCTGGTCACCCCGTCGGAGCGGCTCGCCGCCGAGGTCGAGGCCGAGCTCGACAAGCAGATCTCGGTGACCAAGCACGTCGAGCGGATCACCACCGCGCTGTCGGGTCAGCAGTCGGCGATCGTGCTGGTCGAGGACCTCGAGCAGGGGCTCGGGGTCGTCAACGGCTACGCCGCCGAGCACCTGGAGATCCAGACCGAGGACGCCGAGCGCTGGGCGGCCCGGGTCCGCAACGCCGGAGCGGTCTTCGTCGGTGCGTTCGCCCCGGTCTCGCTCGGTGACTACGCCGCCGGCTCCAACCACGTCCTGCCGACCGGCTGCGCCGCCTGCTACTCCTCGGGGCTCTCGGTGCGGTCCTTCCTCAAGGCGGTGCACGTGGTGGACTACGACGAGCAGGCGCTGCGCGACGTGGCCGACCACGTGGTCAACCTCGCCCACGCCGAGGACCTGCCCGGCCACGCGGCCGCGGTGCGGGTCCGCCTCGGAGACCGCTGAGGCCGCGACGATGACCCTTCCTCTCCGGGAGGAGCTGCGCGGCATCGAGCCCTACGGCGCCCCCCAGCTCGACGTGCCCGTCGCCCTCAACGTGAACGAGAACCCCTACCCGCCCAGCGAGGCAGTGGTCGCCGACGTCGCTGCCGCGGTCGCGGACGTCACGCGCACCCTCAACCGGTACCCCGACCGGGAGTTCACCGAGCTGCGCACCGCGCTCGCGGCGTACCTCGGCCACGGCATCACACCCGACCAGGTCTGGGCCGCGAACGGCTCCAACGAGGTGATGCTGCAGATCCTGCAGGCCTTCGGTGGGCCGGGTCGGTTAGCGGTGTCGTTCGCGCCGACCTACTCGATGTACCCCGAGTACGCCCGGGACGCGATGACCGGCTGGGTGGTCGGCCACCGCGAGGAGGACTTCACCCTCGACGTCGACCACGCCGTGTCGGTCATCGAGGAGCACCGTCCGACCGTCGTACTCCTCCCGTCACCGAACAACCCGACCGGCACCGCACTGCCGCTCGACACCGTCCGCGCCGTGTGTGCGGCAGCACCCGGCGTGGTGGTCATCGACGAGGCCTACGGCGAGTTCCGTAGAGCCGGCACGCCGAGCGCGCTGGAGCTGCTGCCCACCACGCCGAACCTGGTCGTGTCACGCACGATGAGCAAGGCCTTCGCGCTCGCCGGTGCCCGGCTCGGCTACCTCGCGGCTGCACCGGAGATCTGCGACGCGTTGCGGGTGGTGCGGCTGCCCTACCACCTCTCCGCGGTCACCCAGGCCGTCGCGCTGGCCGCGTTGCGGCACGCCGACGAGCTCCTCTGCCGGGTCGACGACCTCCGGTCCGAGCGCGACCAGCTCGTGGTGTGGCTGCGCGAGCAGGGGCTCGAGGTCGCCGAGAGCGACGCGAACTTCTGCCTGTTCGGCAGGTTCGAGGACCGGCACGCCGTCTGGCAGGGCCTGCTCGACCGCGGTGTGCTGATCCGTGAGACTGGACCGGAGGGCTGGCTGAGGGTCTCGGTCGGCACGCCGGAGGAGATGGCGGCCTTCCGGGCCGCCCTGATGGAGGTACTGAACCCATGAGCCGAACCGCACGCATCGAGCGCGAGACCAAGGAGTCCAAGGTCCTCGTCGAGCTCGACCTCGACGGCACCGGCCGGGCGGACATCTCGACCGGCGTCGGGTTCTACGACCACATGCTCAGCTCCCTTGCCCGGCACTCGCTGGTCGACCTGACCGTGCAGACCGTCGGCGACATCCACATCGACGCCCACCACACCGTCGAGGACACCGCGATCGCGCTCGGCGACGCGCTGCGCGAGGCGCTGGGCGACAAGCGGGGGATCCGCCGCTTCGGCGACTCGCTCGTGCCGCTCGACGAGGCCCTCGTGCAGTGCGCGGTGGACGTCTCCGGCCGGCCCTACTGCGTGCACGTCGGCGAGCCCGAGGAGCAGGTGTTCGTCATCATCGGCGGCACCGGCGCCCCCTACATCGGGTCGCTCACCCGGCACGTGTTCGAGACCATCGCCCACCACGCCCAGATCGCGCTGCACGTGCGGGTGCTGTCCAGCCGCGACCCGCACCACCTGGTCGAGGCGCAGTTCAAGGCGGTCGCGCGGGCGCTGCGCGACGCGGTCGCGTTCGACCCGCGCGAGACCGGGGTGCCGAGCACCAAGGGATCGCTGTGACCACACCCGGGACCAAGCCCAGGGTCGTCCTGTTCGACTACGGCTCGGGCAACATCCGCTCCGCCCACCGGGCCCTCGAGCGGGCCGGTGCGGACGTCGAGCTCACCGCCGACCGGGCGCTCGCGCAGGAGGCCGACGGCCTGGTCGTGCCCGGAGTAGGTGCCTTCCGCGCGTGCGTCGAGGGCCTCCGCGCCGCCCGTGGCCACGAGGTGATCGGCCGGCGGCTCGCCGGCGGCCGCCCGGTGCTCGGCATCTGTGTGGGCATGCAGATCCTGTTCGAGCACGGAGTCGAGCACGGCGTGGACACCCCAGGCCTCGACGAGTGGCCCGGGGTCGTCGAGCGGCTCGAGGCGCCCGTCGTACCCCACATGGGCTGGAACACCGTGGAGGTGCCCGAGGGAAGCACGCTGTTCCGGGGCATCGAGGACGAGCGTTTCTACTTCGTGCACTCCTACGGGGTGCGAGACTGGAGGCTCCAGACCGACGGGCGGACGAAGGCGCCGCTGGTCACGTGGTCCGAGCACGGCGGCGACAGGTTCGTCGCCGCGGTCGAGAACGGGCCGCTGTCCGCGACGCAGTTCCACCCCGAGAAGTCCGGGGACGCAGGAGCAGCGCTGCTCCGTAACTGGGTGGAGTCACTGTGAGCAAGGAACGAGCCAGGAACCGGGCCGCACGCGAGCACGAGGCGGCCGTCCGCACCGCTGCCCAGGGGCACGAGCAGGACCGCACGGAGCGGCCGCTGTCGATGAAGAGCTCCGGTGAGGTGCTGGGCAAGCACGGTGGCGCGTCGATCACCCAGCCGCAGCACCACCACAAGCCCCGCAAGCCGGCCGGGAACGGCGCGAAGGCGGGCAAGGGCAGGCCGACTCCGAAGCAGTCCGGGCCGCGCACACCCGCGGCCAAGAAGCGTCCCAACGCGCCGGTCGGCCGCCCCGACGGACCGCTGGCGCGTCGGCGCCGGTTCCGCGTCCGGCTGCTGGTGGTGCTCCTGCTCGCCGTCAACGTCGCCGTGGCGCTGGTCTGGCGTGACTGGCCGGTGAGCCTCGCGGTGCTGATCGTCAGCGCGGTCACCGCGCCGCTGCTCGCCGCGGCCCTGCTGCGCCGCAAGTAGCAGGACCGTAGGTCGGTCCGGACACCGACGGTCCCGCATCGGAGCCGGCGGCAGGCGCCGTCACAACAGGTCAGGTGAACGGTTGTGACCGCCTCAGCGGCTGAACCCACGTCACAACCGGTCAGCTGAACGCTTGCAGCCGCCAGTCCGGTCCAGACGGTGGTGGCACCTCGCCACAGTCGGGCTGCTCGCGCCTGCGTGAGTGCGCCACGTGTGCACCCGCCCGCCGGGTGGGACGTGGTACGGCGGTCACGGTGGCTCTCCTAGGCTGGAGCCCATGAGCCGATACCTCGAGCTGTTGCCTGCCGTCGACGTCGCGGGAGGACAGGCCGTCCAGCTGGTGCAGGGCGTCGCCGGGTCCGAGAAGCGGTTCGGCGACCCGGTCGAGGCCGCGATGAACTGGCAGGACCGGGGTGCGGAGTGGCTGCACCTGGTCGACCTCGACGCGGCGTTCGGGCGCGGCGCGAACCGGGAGCTGCTCGCCGAGATCGTCGGCCGGCTCGACATCGCGGTGGAGATGAGCGGCGGGATCCGCGACGACGAGTCCCTGCAGGCCGCGCTGGCCACCGGGTGCCGGCGGGTGAACATCGGCACCGCCGCGCTCGAGCACCCCGAGTGGTGCGCGAAGGCGATCGCCGAGCACGGCGACCGGATTGCGGTCGGGCTCGACGTGCGCGGCCGGACCCTCGCCGCCCGCGGCTGGACCCGTGAGGGCGGCGACCTCTACGAGGTGCTCGCCCGGCTGGACTCCGAGGGCTGTGCCCGCTACGTGGTCACCGACGTGCACAAGGACGGCATGCTGCAGGGTCCCAACCTCGACCTGCTCCGTGACGTGTGCGCCGCCACCGACCGCCCGGTCGTCGCCTCGGGCGGGATCACCGAGCTCGCCGACCTCGAGGCGCTGATGGGTCTCGTGGAGGCCGGGGTCGAGGGCGCGATCATCGGCACCGCGCTCTACGAGGGCCGGTTCACGCTCGAGGACGCCCTCGACCTGACCCTCCCGGCGGAGCGCCGATGAGCCTCGCCGTCCGGGTGATCCCCTGCCTCGACGTCGACAACGGCCGGGTCGTGAAGGGGATCAACTTCCGCGAGCTCCGCGACGCCGGCGACCCGGTGGAGCTGGCCAAGGTCTACGACTCCGAGGGCGCCGACGAGCTGACCTTCCTCGACATCTCCGCCTCCCACGAGGAGCGGGCGACCACCCTCGAGATCGTCTCGCAGACCGCGGAGCAGGTGTTCATCCCGCTCACCGTAGGCGGAGGGATCAGCAGCGTCGAGGACGTGGACCGGCTGCTGCGCGCCGGTGCGGACAAGATCGCGGTGAACACCGCGGCGATCCGCCGCCCCGAGCTGATCGCGGAGATCGCCGACCGGTTCGGCAACCAGGTGCTCGTGCTCTCGGTCGACGCGCGGCGCGCGGAGGGCACCGACTCCGGCTTCGAGGTGACCACCCACGGCGGCCGGCGCAGCGCCGGGATCGACGCCGTCGAGTGGACCCGCCGGGCCGCCGAGCTCGGTGCCGGGGAGATCCTGCTCAACGCGATGGACGCCGACGGCACCGAGGACGGCTTCGACCTCGAGCTGGTCCGGCTGGTGCGCGGCGAGGTCAGCATCCCGGTGATCGCCAGCGGTGGTGCCGGCAAGGTCGAGCACTTCCCACCCGCGGTCGAGGCCGGCGCGGACGCCGTACTCGCCGCCACGGTGTTCCACTTCGGCGTGCTGCGGGTCGGCGAGGTCAAGCAGGCGCTCAGCGAGGCCGGCTACCCGGTCCGCTAGACCCCGAGGTCCGCACCGGTGAGCGCGGCGACGTCGGCTGCCGCGCCGTCGAGCTCCACGCGGGCCTGCGGCTGGCGGCCGTAGACGAACAGCACGAGCTCCGACGGCCGGCCGCGGACGACGACAGTCGGCTCGGTGCTCTTGAGCACTGCCCGCTCCCCGGAGTCGCTGCGCTCGAGGGTGACGCCGACCGCAGCCGACCGGACCAGGCCCCGGCCGGCCACCCGGATCGCCCTCCAGAGTGCGTCCTGGCTGCGTGCGTCCAGAGCTCGAGGCTCCCACCCGGGCTGCGCTCGCCGGATGTCCTCGTGGTGCACGAAGAACTCCAGGGTGTTCGTCGCGCGGTCGACGGCGGCGAGCCGCATCGGCGACCAGCGCGGAGGTCCCTCGCGCAGCTGCTCGACGAGGTCGGGCAGGTCGCGGCGCGAACGCAGTGCCGACTCCCACGCGGTGAGCCGCGACAGAGCGGGTACCACGATCCCCACGGCCGACGGGCTGCTCTCGCGCACCAGCAGGTGCACCACCAGGTCCTTGACGGTCCACTCGCCCGACAGGGTCGGGGCGTCGGGGCCCAGCTCCAGGGCCAGGTCGCACAGGGCGGCGCGTTCGGTCCGGGCGAGAGAGGTCATGTCCCTGATCGTAGGGTTGCCTTCCAACGAAGAAGGAGCGACGTTGAGCACCACACGGTCCACGAGACCGGCCGCCGGGAGCAGGGCCAGCACGATCCGTGACGGCCTCGCCGTGCTCTGGGTGGCGATCAAGCGCGAGCCGGGGATCTTCACGTTGTCCACGCTGGGCAGCCTGCTGTTCGGCGCGCTCACGGTCGCCGACGCCTGGGTGCTGGGCTGGGCCACCGACCACGTGGTGCTGCCCGCCTTCGACACCGGCGTGACCACGACCGGCGGGCTGGTGACCGTGCTCGCGCTGTTCGTCGGCGTGGCGATCCTGCGCGCGGTCGGCATCGTCGCGCGCCGGCTCGGCGCCGGCGTCATGCAGTACCGCATGCAGGCCCACTCCCGCCGCGCGGTGACCCGGCAGTACCTCCGGCTGCCGATGGTCTGGCACCAGCAGCACCCGACCGGGCAGCTGCTGTCCAACGCCAACGCTGACGTCGAGGCGGCCTGGGCGCCCATCGCGCCGCTGCCGATGGCGGTCGGCACGGTGGCGATGATGGTGATCGCCGTGGCCCAGATGCTCGTCGCCGACGTGGTGATGGCGCTGGTGGGCCTGCTGGTCTTCCCGCTCGTCATCGCCGCCAACATCGCCTTCCAGCGCCTCCAGTCGCCGCTGATCACCCGGGCTCAGGCGCTGCGGGCCGAGGTCAGCGAGGTGGCGCACGAGTCCTTCGACGGGGCACTGGTGGTCAAGACGCTGGGCCGTGAGGAGGAGGAGACCGCCCGGTTCGCCGAGCGCGCGCAGGCGCTGCGCGACGTCGCGGTGCGCGCCGGGCGGGTGCGGGCGGCGTTCGACCCGGCGCTGGAGGCGCTGCCCAGCCTCGGTGTCCTCGCCGTGCTCGCGGTCGGCGTCCTCCGGGTGCTCAACGGGCAGACCGACCC
Source organism: Actinomycetota bacterium (assembly GCA_049323155.1). Lineage (GTDB taxonomy): Bacteria > Actinomycetota > Actinomycetes > Propionibacteriales > Nocardioidaceae > Nocardioides_C. The sequence goes on from JBMOMG010000111.1 coordinate 17,818, forward strand.
CGGCGACGTGGTCACCGTCGCCTACCTGCTGACCATCGTCGCCTTCCCGATCCGGTCGCTCGGCTGGCTGGTGGGGGAGTTCCCACGCAGCGTGGTCGGTTTCGACCGGGTCAGCAGCGTCCTCGCCGCCACCGGGGAGATGGTGTACGGCGAGCGGCGGATCGACCCGGGCACGAGCGGGGCGCGGCTCGAGGTGAGCCACCTGGCCTACCGCCACGACCCCGAGCAGTCGCTTCTGGAGGACCTCACCTTCACCGTCGAGCCGGGACGCACGGTGGCCGTCGTCGGGGCCACCGCGTCGGGCAAGAGCACGCTCACCTCCCTCCTGGTCCGCCTGGTCGACCCCGACGAGGGGGCCGTCCGGCTGGACGGACTCGACCTGCGTGACCTGCAGGCCGGCGCACTGGCCGACCACGTGGCTCTCGTGCCGCAGCACACCTTCCTCTTCGACGACACCGTGCGCGGCAACGTCACCCTCGGCGAGGACGTGGACGACGACGAGGTCTGGGCCGCGCTGCGCACCGCCCAGGCCGACGGCTTCGTCGCCGCGCTGCCCGACGGCCTCGACACGCGCCTCGGCGAGCGCGGCGCCACCCTGTCCGGGGGTCAGCGGCAGCGGCTGTCGCTGGCCCGGGCACTGGTGCGGCGGCCGCGGCTGCTCGTCATGGACGACGCCACCTCGGCGGTCGACCCCGAGGTGGAGGCCCGGATCCTGGCTGCCCTGCGTGACGTCGGCAGCACGATCCTCGTCGTCGCCTACCGCAAGGCCACGATCGCGCTCGCCGACGAGGTGGTCTACCTCGCCGGCGGCCGGGCCGCCGACCAGGGCACGCACCAGGAGCTGTTGGCCCGCAGTCCCGGCTACGCCGATCTCGTCAACGCCTACGAGCAGGCCGCCGCGGAGCGTGCCGCCGAGCGTTCGGCCGAGGCGGATGCCTCCGACCGTCCCGCCGGAGCCGGGGAGGAGGTGGCTCCGCGATGAGCACCGCGACGACGTCGACGGCGATGGACACCGGCGAGTCGATGAAGGCCTGGCGCACCATCGCCCGCGGCATCGAGCTCTCCCCGGAGCTCAAGGCCGGTTTCTGGGGCACGCTGTTCTTCGCCGTGGTCGCGACACTGGGCCGGGTCGTCGTACCCATCGCCGTGCAGCAGACCCTGGACCGGGGGCTGAACGGGCCGGACGGCCGCCCCGACACCGGGTTCATGACGCTGATGGTCGTCCTCGCGGCCGTCGCGATCGTGGTGACCGCCGCCTCGTCGTACCTGATGACCTCGCGGCTGTTCGCCGCGGCCGAGACCGGCCTGGCGACGCTACGGATCAAGGCGTTCCGGCACGTGCACGACCTGCCGCTGCTGACCCAGAACACCGAGCGGCGGGGGGCCCTCGTCGCCCGGGTGACCAGCGACGTCGACCAGGTCTCGCAGTTCCTGATCTTCGGCGGCATCATCGCCGTGGTCAGCGTCGGCCAGATCCTGGTCGCCACGGTGATCATGGCCTGGTACAGCTGGCAGCTGACGATCGTGGTGTGGTTGTGCTTCGCACCGCTGTTCCTCTCGCTGCGCTTCTTCCAGCGCCGGCTGTCGGAGGCCTACGGCGTGGTCCGCCGCCAGGTCGGCGCGATGCTCTCGGCGGTGTCGGAGCCGGTGGTGGGCGCCGCGGTCGTCCGTTCCTACGCCATCGAGGACCGCACGCAGCGCCGGATCGACACCGCGATCGACCGACACAAGGCGGCCTCGACCAAGGCCCAGGGGCTGACCGCGTTCTCGTTCTCCCTCGGCGGTGTCTCGGCCGGCCTCGCCAACGCCGGCGTGCTGATCGTCGGTGTGCTGCTCGGCGTGGACGGCGACATCACCGCCGGCAAGGTGCTCGCCTTCGCGTTCCTCGTGACCTTGTTCGTGGGCCCGGTGCAGATGGGCACCCAGGTGCTCACCGACGCCCAGAACGCCATCGCCGGCTGGCGCCGCGTGATCGGCATCCTCGACACCCCCGCCGACGTCGTCGACCCGGGTCCGGCCGGCACGGCCCTGCCGCGTGGCCCGGTCTCGATCGAGTTCGACGGCGTCGAGTTCGCCTACCCCGGCGGGAGGCCGGTGCTGCACGACATCGACCTGCGCATCGAGCCGGGCTCCCGGGTCGCCGTGGTCGGCGAGACCGGCTCGGGCAAGACCACGCTCGCCAAGCTCCTCACCCGGCTGATGGACCCCAGCCGCGGGGTGGTCCGGCTCGACGGGATCGACCTGCGCGAGGTGCCGTTCGGCTCGCTGCGGGAGCGGGTGGTGATGGTCCCGCAGGAGGGGTTCCTCTTCGATGCCGACCTGGCCGCGAACGCCCGCTACGGCCGGCTCGACGCGACCGACGAGGACATCCGCGCGGCCGCTGCCGAGCTCGGCCTGTCCGACTGGCTCGACGGGCTGCCGCACGGCCTGGCGACCCGCGTGGGGCAGCGCGGCGAGTCGCTCTCGGCGGGGGAGCGGCAGCTGGTCGCGCTGGTCCGGGCGCACCTGGCCGACCCGGACCTGCTCGTCCTCGACGAGGCCACCAGCGCGGTCGACCCGCAGCTGGAGATGCGCATCGGGCAGGCCTTGGAGCGGCTGATGAGCGGCCGGACCTCGGTCACGATCGCGCACCGTCTCTCCACGGCCGAGAACGCCGACGAGGTGGTGGTCGTCGACGCGGGCCGGGTGGTCCAGCGGGGCCCGCACGCCGAGCTGGTCGGCGTCGACGGTGTCTACCGGCGGCTGCACGACTCCTGGGTGCCCCAGCACGAGCACCGCTGATCCCCAGCTGCTGCGCCCCGGTCGTGTGGCCCAGAGGGCGCCATGGCGCACGCTCAGCCGCATGACCGGGTGATCAGGGGGTGGGGGATACTGGCGCGGTGACCTCAGCACCCGCCGCCCCCGGCAGCACGGCCCTGGACGCGGCCGTGGCCGACCGTCTCAAGCGCGACGCCGACGGCCTCGTGGCCGCGGTCGTCCAGCAGCACGACACCGGCGAGGTGCTGATGCTCGGCTGGATGGACGACGAAGCGCTGCACCGCACGCTGACCACTGGACGGACCACGTTCTGGAGCCGGTCCCGGTCGGAGTACTGGGTCAAGGGGGAGACCTCCGGCCACCGCCAGTGGGTCAAGGAGGTCCGGCTCGACTGCGACGGCGACACCCTGCTGGTCAAGGTCGACCAGGAGGGTGCGGCCTGTCACACCGGCACGCGCACATGCTTCGACAGCGACCTGCTCACCCGGATCGATGGCTGAGCGCAGCTACGCCGCGTCGGTGGTGCTCGGGCTGGCCGGGGCCGGGCTCGCGGCCGTCGCCGCATCACGCGAGTGGGCGAGCACCCGGGCCGACTCGGCAGGCATCAACGTGCAAGCCTCGGTCACCGGCGCCGAGTCCCAGCCCCTCGTCCCGGCTCTCGCGCTGGTCGCGCTCGCCGCATGGGGCGTCGTGCTCGTCATGCGAGGGCGGATGCGCCGGCTCGTGGCGGCCATCGGGCTGCTCGCGGCCCTCGGCGCTGCCGCCGTCACGCTGCTCGGTCTCGGCACACTCCAGGACGACGCCGTCCAGGCCGCGGTCGCCCGCGGCGCCACCGGCGACACCTTCGCGACCAGCGTCTCCGCGTGGTACTACCTGACCCTCGTCGGGGCGTTCGGCACCGCGGTCGCGTTCGCCGTCGCCGTGCTGCGTTCACCGTCGTGGCCGGCGATGGGCGCCAAGTACGACGCACCAGCCGGCCGGGCCGCCGTGCCGGCCGCCGACGAGGACATGTGGCGGGCGCTGGACGAGGGCCGGGACCCGACCTCCTAGAATGACGCCAGGCACCCGGGACCGTCGGGGCCGCCCCGCACACCCACGTGTCACGAGGAGACCTCAACGATGGCTCACCACGGCAACACCCCCGCAGCCTGGACCGGCGTCACGATCATGCTGATCGGCTGGGTCGTGGGTGGGATCGGCCTGGTCCTGGACAACTGGGTGATGTTCTGGGTCGGTGTGGCCCTGCAGCCGGTCGGCCTGATCGTCGGCAAGATCATGCAGATGATGGGCATGGGCGCGGAGCCCGTGAACCGTTGACCCGATGAGCCTCGCGGCGCTCGATCACGGCGCTCCCGCCGGCCGGCGGGAGCGGGTGACGGCGCCCGCCCTGGTCGCCGGCGCCGTGCTCGGTGCCAGCGTCGTGCTGCACCTGCGTGACCCGGCCCGCTCCGGCAGCTACCTGTTCTGCCCGTGGCTGGTGCTCACCGGCACCAACTGCCCCGGCTGCGGCGGGCTGCGAGCGGTCAACGAGCTCACCCACGGCGACCTCGCCGCAGCGGCCTCCAGCAACCTGCTCTTCGTCGGCAGCATCCCCCTGATCGGCTACCTCTGGGTCCGCTGGTTCGTCGACCGGTGGCGCGGCATCGTCCGGGTCGTCCCGCACCGGCGCGGAGTGGCGGCCGCACTCGCGTTCGCCGGTGTCGCGCTGGCCTTCGCGATCCTGCGCAACCTCCCCGGCCTGGAGTGGCTCGCCCCCTGAGCGGCTCCCGCCCCCCCTCGTTCCTCCATCCGGACCTCCCCACCGCGACCGCTCCGGCGGCGTGAGAGGCTGGGTGGGTCAGTTTCCGGATCCTTCTCTGCGAGGTGCGACATGTCCGTTCTCGACGAGATCGTCGACGGCGTCCGCGTCGACCTCGCCGAGCGCCAGGCCGCCGTACCCCTCGACGAGGTCAAGGACGCCGCCCGCCGCGCCCCCGAGGCGCTCGACCCGATGCCGCGGTTCCGCTCGCCCGGGGTCAGCGTCATCGCCGAGGTGAAGCGCTCCAGCCCGAGCAAGGGCGCGCTGGCCGAGATCGGCGACCCCGCGGCGCTGGCCGCGGACTACGAGGCGGGGGGAGCGGCCGCGATCAGCGTGCTCACCGAGCAGCGGCGCTTCGGCGGCAGCCTCGACGACCTTCGAGCGGTGCGCGCGAAGGTCGGCATCCCGGTGCTCCGCAAGGACTTCATCGTCACCTCCTACCAGCTGTGGGAGGCCCGCGCCGCGGGTGCCGACCTCGCGCTGCTGATCGTCGCCGCGCTCGACCAGGTCGCGCTCGAGTGCCTTGTCGACCGGGCCCAGTCGATCGGGTTGACCCCGTTGGTGGAGGTGCACGACGAGGCCGAGGTCGAGCGGGCCTTGGCGGCCGGAGCAACACTGATCGGTGTGAACGCCCGCAACCTGAAGACCCTCGAGGTCGACCGGGACACCTTCAGCCGGCTGGCCCCCCGCATCCCCGACGACGTGGTGCGGGTCGCCGAATCCGGTGTCCGCGGGCCCCATGACGTGATCGAGTACGCCCGGCAGGGCGCCGACGTCGTACTCGTGGGGGAGACGCTGGTGCGGGGCACCGACCCGCGCAGCGCGGTCGCCGACCTCGTCGCCGCAGGCGCCCACCCTTCCCTGAAGCAACGCGACTGAAAGTCACCACGCACCCATGAGCGCACTCCCCGACGAGTCGGGTCACTTCGGCCGGTTCGGCGGCCGGTTCATGCCCGAGGCACTGATCGCCGCCCACCAGGAGCTCACCGTCGCCTGGCAGGAGGCGATGGCCGACCCGGAGTTCACCGCCGAGTTCGACCGGATGCTCCGGGAGTACGCCGGCACGCCGAGCCTGCTGTACGACGCCACGAAGCTCAGCGAGGTCGCCGGCGCCCGGATCCTGCTCAAGCGCGAGGACCTCAACCACACCGGCGCCCACAAGATCCGCAACGTGCTGGGCCAGGCGCTGCTCACCAAGCGGA
>JBMOMG010000112.1:0-23028 GCA_049323155.1 Actinomycetota bacterium
GCGCAGCGCAGCGAGGCAGACGACGTCGTGTCGGGCAGATCCCATGACCGTCAGCGGGCAGGTTTCATGTCCGCCAGCGGGCAGCTTCGTGGCCGTCTCCGGGCAGTTTCTCGTGGCCGCCGACACCGTCTGGATACTGAGCCCCCAGTACAGGAAGAAGCGGCAAGAGAGAGGGCTGTGGATCGAGTACGACAACATCTCGAAGTTCATCGCGCTCGTAACTTCCCTGCGTGAGCCGAAGACCACCAGCGGCTTGCATGGCATGGAACGGACGTTAGACGACGCTCGAAGAAGGAAGGCCGTCATCGTCGGAGCAGGTGCCGAGCTTGGAGTGACCATCAACAGGAAGAACAAGCCTCAGGACACTCGAATACTCGAAGAGGCCACGGCCTGGATCGATAGGCACGCCGCCCCAGAGGCGTTCGGTCCTGGCAACGGCATGATGGTTCTCTGGCGCATACATTCAGGTGCAGCACATTCGCTGTCGTGGATTAACCACGGCAAGGCAGAGGTTGTGGGTCCGTTGCCCTCAGGGGGATACGAGGGACGCGTTACTGCAACCGTCCAAGACATGGGCCTGGCCGTGTCAAGCGCAACCTTGGCAACGAGCGAAGCGATGAAACTCCTCGACAAGCGATCAACGAGGAAGCCCAAAAGATAACCACGCCGCGCTTCAACAGTCCATGGATCCCACGGCACCTTCCTGGGCCTGACTCCTCGCAGCGAGTTCGACCGCTGCCGCCGAGGCGGCACCTTGCGAGTTATCCGCCAAATCTCCGACGTGCGGAAGCCCGCCTCACTACATTGAGTTGAGCAGGACTCGTTCGATTCGGGGGTGGCGTGACGTGAAGATGCTCGCAGCGATACTTGTCTTTTGGCTAGGGCTTACTGCCCTCACGTACGTGCCCTTCTTCGTCGAGGTCACGCCAGGGCTGCTCACCCCGCCGGCGGCAAAGGTTCCAATCCAGTACGACGTCTTGGAAGACGAAGACGAGACAAACGAAATCATTGAGGACGGCTGCCACAAGATGCCGTTCTGGACCAGGGCGGTATCGAACTACCCGGACGAGACTAGGTTGATCGTGCTCGACGGAGTCACAGAACTCGGAGAGATCCTCGTGGACTGTCACGATGGGTCTCTGCAAGATATGAAGACCTACCCACCTGGGCGAACGTGGTCGGGTAGTTAACCGCGACTCAGTGGGCGCGCACTTTTCTAGCGTACGCACACGAGGCACCTTCGGCAGACGCGCATTGCTGAGTACTGCTCTACACAATCAAGCCGCCGGCTCCGCCGGCGTCGGGCCTGCGGGCGGCGCTGGCGCGCCGTCCTCGGCCACCTCACTTCGCGATGATCGGGAACGGCCTCGCACATGCCGCGATGGCGCGCCTCGCACCCTTGCTGCGGGGACGTGTCTCCAACCCGAAGACCACGGCATGCCATGGGGCATCTGGTCGTGGATCCAGCATCAGGCCTTGATAGACCTCTGCGCCACCAGCCGAACACAGCCTGCGGAGATCCCTAACGGAGATCTCTGCCAAGACGGATCCCTCTGGAAAGCTCGAGAGCAAGTCCTGAACCCGCCCACTCTCGGACTCCCAGATCGATTTTACGCTGACAGAGGCGCACGGACCTGCGAGGCCGAACCCAGCCGCATCCTCCGCAGTGCGATCCTGAAATGCGTTACTCGCGAACTGGCCGTCTGCCATCTGGAAGGCAGGCTGCACAACCCGAAGAACCGAGTCCTCGTTCGTTATGTGTTCTGGGTCATCTACCAGAGGCTTCAGTTCGGCATTCTCCGGCATCGCGGCACCTAGCGCGTTCCGTGAGCGAGCCTCCAAGCCCACTTCTCTATGCCGTCCGGGAGCCCGCTGAGCGGTCCCTCCCACTCGACCCCAGAACGCTGGTAGGCGTACACCGAGGCGTCCCCGTCTCGGTCGAACTCAACATGCAGCTCCACGTCGGCCGAGCGGAACTCAGCACTAATTCCACTATCCCCGACGGGGCTGATGAATGGCATCGGGGTCCCCGCGAGCACTGGGTCCGCCAGAAACCGAACCAATCCCTGGAGGGCGCGCGGGTACATGGCCATATCACTTGATCGGAGGAGCTCATTGAGCTTCGCCGCGACGGCCGACAGCCACTCTGCCGGGGCCTCGTCTATCGGCCGGTAGTCGATGCCCCGAACATCGCGTACTGATGCCGACGTGCTCCGACCGGATGCCGTGTCAACGGGTGGAACCCGAAGTCGGCCCCGCGACAGGGCTGCCGGGCTGTCAATCCACGTCGCTGTCACTCTTGCCCCCAAGCTCTCCGTGCGTCGTCGGAGGTCAGTTGTACGAACGATTGCACGATTGCACGCCGTCCGCGGTCGAAAAAGCGAAGGAGGTCTCCGTCTCCTGACGGGGCGCCTCGTACGGTCAACTCAAATATCAGGATTGGCGACGGCTCCGGCCCCGGCCCGGCATATGCCGGCGTCACCGACGCGTGCAGTCGACTTTCCGGCAGCGCGTCCTCGCGCGGAATCACGTACTGCGCATTGAACGCGAACTGCTCCGGATCGCACCCCTCGCCGCCCTCGGGATGGATCCCACGGAACACGTTTGCTGCATCGCTATGCGAGAAGAAGACTCCGTCAATCGGACGAATGTGATTGATGTATGTCACCTCACACTGCACCGGCGCCACTTCTTCGCCTCGCTGACGAAGCCAGTCAGACAGGACCTGCAGGTTCCTGACGAAAGCTTCCCGCCGCGAATGCCAACGGTCGTAGTCGGCCGTCGGCGCGTGGGGGTGTCCCGGTACAGCGTCGCGTCGCCAGTTCGCGGCGAACCAGTCAGCCTGAATCTGGAGCAGTTCAGTCCCCGAAGCAGATGTCAGCCACACTCGCGGGAGCGGCGGCATGGCTTGGAACCCGAACTCAATCCCTGGCGGCCCAAAACGCTGCTTGTCGAACGACTCGACCGGAACCTGATAGGGGCCTTGCAAATCGAACCTTGGGAACTGTTCCGCCCAAGCCGATTCCCACAGCGACGCGATGCCAAGGAACGATTGCGGAGACATCGGCGCGAAGCGCAGGGAAGTGACCACTTCGGCGACTGGAGGGTCGGTGAAGGAGGCAATGGTCTCCGAGTGCAGTTCGGCCACAACTCCACAATAGGGCCAGCGGGCAAGAGTTCGCGGCATCTGCCAGCGCGCTGGTCAGGCGTGAGACACGTCGGATCTCACGGTCAAGCATCCTTGATGCCTCGACTTGGTCAAGTCTTGACCAGGTCCTGGTGAGCAGCGCGCTCCGCAAACCCTTATGGCTTCGCCTGGTCTCAGATCTAGTCTCAGTCGTCCCACCGCCGCAGTTCGCTCGTGCGGTGATTGGTGTCCTTCCAGCGGTGGTGTGGAGCCGCACGCTCACGCAGGAACGGCCGCTCGACGACTTGGAAAGCGAGCGGCTGTCAACGACGGCACAGACGTCCTCGTCCCCTGACCGCAATGCTGACCGCAACCGGCGCCGATCATCAGCGTCGAGGCAAGACGGGTGAGGACAGTTTTGCCCGAAGCACAGGGCAGCACTGCCTTTCCGGTGTACCCGTCCAGCGCCTGAAAAGTGGAAGGTCGGCGGTTCGACCCCGCCCCTGCCCACAAGCACCGAGAGCCGCAGGCGGAGTTGTTCTCCGGCCTGCGGCTCTCGCGTTCACCGCCCCGGTGACCGCGAAGCCGACCACGACCACGACCCGGGCCTGCGACGCGGAGTGTGCCGCCGTCGGCGCGGCTGGCCGCGGTGGACTCAGACCGCCCGGGCAGCCGCCTCGCCGTGTACGACGCTCAGGGCGGATGCGAACTCCGACAGCGCGTCGGCGAGCACCTCGCGATGGTCCTCCGCCAGGCATGCCATCGCCTGCTCCACGCGATCACGGCGGTGGCCCATCGCCTCGTCGACGAACCGCTGGCCTTCCTCGGTGAGCACCAGGAGCACGTGTCGCCGGTCGTCCGGCGAGCGCCGGCGCGAGAGAAGGCCGAGCGCGACGAGGCGGTCGCAGATCCGGGTCGCATTGGAGGCGTGCACGCCCAGGTCCTCGGCCACCGCCGAGACGTTCGAGGAGCCTCGGGAGGCGAGCACCAGGACCCGCCACTGCGGCACCGTCACCGCGGGCTGGACCGCGGCGAGGGACTCTGCGATCAGACCGCCGACCACCTGGGTGGCCGCCACGACCGCGTCGACCTGCTCCGCAGGCACCGGCGCGGCGACCGAGGGCGACGACGTCATGGCAGCCTCCAAAGATCGTTTGCGTTTGCGCAACTAAACAGGAGGGTACGCGATGCCCATGGCCAGAACCGATCGCATCGCACAGCCATGGGGAACGCGCACGCCGTACGGTCCCGGGGAGAAGTGGCCGACACGGGTCGACAGCCACCTCGCCGAGGGTCTGACCGATTCCGACGTCGACCGGTGGGTGCAGTCGGCGACGATCCTGCACTCCAACGGCGACGGGCTCGACATCGCCGTGAAGGACGGCCGGATCGTCGGCGTCCGAGGCCGGGCCGAGGACCGGGTCAACCACGGCCGGCTCGGCCCGAAGGACCTCTTCGGCTGGCAGGCGAACAACTCGCCCGACCGGCTCACCAAGCCGCTGATCCGCCGGGACGGGAAGCTCGTCGAGACCGACTGGGACACCGCGATGAACGCGGTCGCCGGTCGCACCAAGGAGCTCATGGAGGAGCGCGGTCCCAGCTCGATCGGCTTCTACACCACCGGCCAGCTGTTCCTCGAGGAGTACTACACGCTGGCACTGATCGGCCACGGCGGGATCGGCACCAACCACATGGACGGCAACACGCGCCTGTGCACGGCGACCGCGGCGGCGGCACTGAAGGAGACCTTCGCCTCCGACGGCCAGCCCGGCTCCTACACCGACATCGACCACGCCGACGTGATCGCGCTCTATGGGCACAACATGGCCGAGACCCAGACGGTGCTGTGGACGCGGATCCTCGACCGGCTCGCCGGACCGAACCCGCCGAAGATCATCTGCGTCGACCCGCGGGAGACCCCCGTCGCCCGGGCGGCCGACGTACACCTCGCGCCTCGCCCCGGCACGAACGTGATGCTGATGAACGCGATCCTGCGCGAGATCGTGGCCAACGACTGGGTCGACCACGAGTACGTCGACGCGCACACCGTCGGGTTCGACGAGCTCACCAAGCAGCTGGACGGCTACACCGCCGAACGCGCTGCCGAGGTGTGCGACGTGCCGGCCGACGACATCCGGGAGGCAGCCCGGATCATTGGCCACGCCGAGCGGCTGCTGTCGACGGTGCTCCAAGGGTTCTACCAGTCCCACCAGGCGACGGCCGCCGCCGTGCAGGTCAACAACACGAACCTGCTGCGCGGCATGATCGGCAAGCCCGGTTGCGGGATCCTGCAGATGAACGGCCAGCCCACCGCACAGAACACCCGCGAGTGCGGCGCCGACGGCGACCTCCCCGCGTTCCGCAACTGGTCCAACGACAAGCACGTCGAGGACCTGGCGAAGGTGTGGAACATCGACCCGATGCGGATCCCTCACTACTCAGCGCCGACCCACCTGATGCAGATGATGCGCTACGTCGAGGACGGGTCGATCCGGTTCCTCTACGTCAGCGGCACCAACCCCGCGGTGTCGCTGCCCGAGCTGGCCCGGATCCGCGAGATCCTCAGCCAGGACAGGCTGTTCCTCGTGGTGCAGGACATCTTCCTCTCGGAGACCGCACAGCTCGCGGACGTCGTACTCCCTGCGGCGACCTGGGGCGAGAAGACCGGCACGTTCACCAACGTCGACCGCACCGTGCACCTGTCGGAGAAGGCCGTCGACCCGCCCGGGGAGGCACGCTCCGACCTCGAGATCTTCATCGACTACGCCCACCGGCTCGACCTGAGGGACAAGGACGGGCAGCCGCTGGTGAAGTGGTCCACCGCCGAGGAGGCGTTCGAGGCCTGGAAGGAGTGCACCGCCGGTCGGCCGTGCGACTACACCGGCCTGAGCTACGACAAGCTCCGTGGCGGCAGCGGCATCCAGTGGCCGGTCAACGACGAGCACCCCGACGGCACCGAGCACATCTACGTCGACGGTGAGTTCTGGAGCGACCCGTCGTACTGCGAGAGCTACGGGCGCGACATGGTCACCGGCGCGCCGCTGTCGCCGGACGAGTACAAGTCGATGAACCCCTTCGGCAAGGCGGTGATCAAGGCCGCGCAGTACCTCCCGCCGCACGAGGAGCCGTCGGCGGACTACCCGTTCGTGCTCACCACCGGGCGCACCCTCTTCCACTTCCACACCCGCACCAAGACCGGCCGCGCCCCACAGCTCGAGCAGGCCGCGCCCGAGGTCTGGGTCGAGCTGTCGGCGTACGACGCCCAGCAGCACGGCTGGACCGAGGGCGACCTGCTCCGGGTCACCACGCCTCGCGGCGCCGTGGATGCCAAGCTCCGGATCAGCGGCATCCGCCGCGGAGTGGTGTTCCTTCCGTTCCACTACGGCTACTGGGACCAGCCGGGCGGCCACGAGCCGAGCGACGGGACCGGCCGAGCGGCCAACGAGCTGACCCTCACCGACTGGGACCCGGCCTCGAAGCAGCCGTTGTTCAAGAGCGCCGCGGCGAAGGTCGAGCGGATCCGCGCCGGTGACGGCACGCCTGCCGCAGCGCCGACCAACACGGGCTCCCGCCCCGTCGGCGGCGGGGTCCCGGAGACCGCCGGCGGAGCGGCCGCGGAGGCAGACGAGGACGTCACGGCCACGACGGGAGGCACCCGATGAACAAGGTGGGACTGGCGATCGAGGAGCTGCACCGCTCCGAGAACGACCTGGCCGGCGAGCTGCTGCGGGCCTCTGACCGGCACAAGGTCGACCACGAGATCTTCTACCTCGGCCGCGACCTGGCCCGCTGGTCGCAGCAGCACGTGCGCGAGCTCGCGCGGGTGGGCCGCGACTACGGGCTCGACCTCGACCCCGAGCCGGAGGACGACAGCACGATCCTGGCGAAGGTCCGGCAGAAGGGTGCCGAGCTGCTCGGCCGGCACCACGACCCCGGGCTGCTGCTCCTGCGCGACCTGCGCGAGATCCACCGGATGGCCGCCGGAGTCTCGCTGGACTGGGAGATCCTCGCGCAGACCGCGCAGGCCATGGGCGACCGCGAGCTCCTCGGGGTCACCAAGGACTGCCATCCGCAGACGCTGCGTCAGCTCCGGTGGGCCAATGCCTCCCTGAAGGAGAACGCCGCCCAGATCATGGTGACTGCATGAGCACGAGCGGCGACGCCCGGATCGTGCTGCGACCGGTCGCCACCCCGCTGCCGCTCGGCTTCCTCGGCCTGTTCGTGGCGACGCTCTCCTTCGCCTCCCTCCAGCTCGGCTGGATCGCCGACAGGCAGGGCAGCACGATCGCTCTCGCGGTGCTGGGCCTGACCGTGCCGGTGCAGCTGCTGGCCTCGGTCTTCGGCTTCCTGGCCCGCGACCCGGTCGCCGGCACCGGGATGGGCATCCTCGCCGGCACGTGGGCCGCCGCCGGGCTGGCCACCCTGACCTCGCCGCCCGGCGCGAACAGCCCCGGGCTGGGCGTGGTGCTGCTGGCCTCCGGAGCGGCGATGCTCGTCCCGGCCGCCGGAGGCCGCCACAAGGTGGTCGCGGCCACGGTCATGGCCCTGAGCGCGCTGCGGTTCACGGTGACCGGGGTCGCGGAGATCAGCGGCACACCTGGCTGGCTCACCACCGCCGGCTGGGTCGGCGTCGTGCTGGCCGCGGTGAGCCTCTACGCCGCGCTCGCCTTCGAGCTCGAGGGCACCGACAAGCGCGACGTCCTGCCGCTGTGGCGGCGAGGCGGCGCGGCCGAGGCGGTCAGCGGCGACGAGCAGGCACAGCTGGCCGGCGTGGCCCACGAGCCGGGCGTCCGCAAGCAGCTGTGACCCTCACGTCGCGGGAGGGTGAGTTCGCTCACTCCTGCGCGTTCGCGTGCACTGCTCGATTGTGACCCTGCCGTCGCGTCAGGGTACGGTTGCACCTTCCGCCCAGACGAAGGTGCCCGTGAGTCTCCACCACATGCAGATCGGCGAGGTCGCCGAGCAGACCGGCCTCTCGTTGCGCACGATCCGCTACTACGAGGAGGTCGGGCTGGTCACCCCGTCGGCGCGCACCTCGGGCGGGTTCCGGCTCTACTCCGAGACCGACGTCGCCCGGCTGCGGCTGGTCAGGCGGATGAAGCCGCTGGAGTTCAGCCTCGAGGAGATGCGCCGGGTGCTCGGCGTGCTCGACGGGCTCGAGACAGCCGGTGGCGACGGGCGCGACGACCTGGTCGACCAGCTCGTCGGCTACCGCCAGGCCGCCGACGCCCGGGTGGCCGCGCTGCGCGAGCAGCTCGAGGTGGCCGAGGGGTTCGCCACCGACCTGCGCCGCGAGATCGCACGACAGAAGAGGATGACGAGGAACAGCTCATGAGCGCCGACCCCATGACCCAGGACATCCCGGCGCCCGTCGTACGACGCGAGGCCGGCCGCCGTCGTACCTTCGCCGTCATCAGCCACCCCGACGCCGGCAAGTCGACGCTCACCGAGGCTCTCGCCCTGCACGCGCGGGTGATCTCCGAGGCCGGCGCCGTGCACGGCAAGGCCGGCCGCAAGGGCACCGTCTCGGACTGGATGGAGATGGAGCGCGCCCGTGGCATCTCGATCACCTCGGCCGCCCTCCAGTTCGAGTACGGCGGGCACGTGATCAACCTGGTCGACACCCCCGGTCACGCCGACTTCTCCGAGGACACCTACCGCGTGCTCGCCGCGGTCGATGCGGCCGTGATGCTGGTCGACGCCGCGAAGGGTCTCGAGCCGCAGACGCTGAAGCTGTTCCAGGTCTGCCGCCACCGCCGGATCCCGGTGATCACGGTGATCAACAAGTGGGACCGCCCGGGCAAGGACGCCCTGGAGCTCATCGACGAGATCCAGGCCGAGATCGGGCTGCGGCCCACGCCGCTGACCTGGCCGGTCGGCATCGCCGGCGACTTCCGCGGCGTGCTCGAGCGCAGCACCGGCGACATGATCGCCTACACCCGCACCGCCGGAGGGGCCACCCGAGCACCCGAGGAGCGGCTCGACGCCGACGCGGCCGCCGCAGCACACGGCGACGTGTGGGAGACCGCCGTCGAGGAGCACGAGCTGCTCAATGCTGACGGCGCGGACCACGACAACGAGGCGTTCCTGGCCGGCGACACCACGCCCCTGATGTTCGCCTCGGCGATCTTGAACTTCGGCGTCGCACAGCTGCTCGACACGCTGGTCGGCGTCGCGCCGGCCCCCGGAGGCACCACCGACCGCGAGGGCAGCGTGCGCGAGGTCGACTCGCCGTTCAGCGCGTTCGTGTTCAAGGTCCAGGCCGGGATGGACACCGCGCACCGCGACCGGCTCGCCTTCGCCCGAGTCTGCTCGGGGGTGTTCCGGCGGGGCATGGTCGCCACGCACGCCGACACCGGTCGCCCGTTCGCGACCAAGTACGCCCAGGCGGTCTTCGGCCGCGAGCGCACCGTGCTCGACACCGCCTACCCCGGCGACATCATCGGCCTGGTCAACGCCTCCGCGCTGCGCGTGGGCGACACGATCTTCGAGGACCAGCCGGTCGCCTATCCCCCGATCGCCAGCTTCGCGCCCGAGCACTTCATGTCGGTCCGGGCCGCCGACTCGGGGAAGTACAAGCAGTTCCGTCGCGGCATCGAGCAGCTCGACCAGGAAGGCGTGGTCCAGGTGCTCCGCTCGGAGGTCCGCGGCGACCAGGCTCCCGTGCTCGCCGCGGTCGGACCGATGCAGTTCGAGGTCGCGGCCGCCCGGATGGAGGGGGAGTTCAACGCCCCGATCAAGATGTCCCGGCTCGACTACTCCCACGCTCGTCGTACGACGCCCGAGCACGCGGTCGAGGTCAACGACCTGCGCGGCGTGGAGGTCCTGACCCGCAGCGACGGTGCGCTGCTGGCGCTGTTCCCCGACCGGTGGCGTGCCGAGGCCGTCGAGCGCCAGCACCCGCACCTGGTGCTGGAGAAGCTCGTCGCCGGCGAACGCTGACAACCCCCACCCACGAAGGCAACACCGTGTCCCAGAACCCTGCTGCGCCCACCCCTGTCCACGTGCCCGAGGTGGACGAGGACGAGACCTTCTCGGTCCGCGCCGCGCTGCGCTCACCCAAGCGGCTGCGCACCGAGGTCCTCGCCGGACTCGTCGTCGCACTGGCGCTGATCCCCGAGGCGATCTCGTTCTCGATCATCGCCGGCGTCGACCCGCGGCTCGGCCTGTTCGCGTCCTTCACGATGGCGGTCTCGATCGCCTTCCTCGGCGGCCGCCCCGCGATGATCTCGGCCGCCACCGGAGCCATCGCGCTGGTGATCGCCCCGGTCGCACGGGAGTACGGGCTGGACTACTTCATCGCCACCGTCATCCTCGCCGGCGTCTTCCAGGTCGTGCTCGGTGTCGCCGGCGTGGCCAAGCTGATGCGCTTCATCCCTCGCAGCGTGATGGTCGGGTTCGTGAACTCGCTGGCGATCCTGATCTTCATGGCGCAGATCCCACACATGGTCGACGTGCCGTGGCTGGTCTACCCGCTGATCGCGGCCGGCCTGCTCGTCATGGTGTTCCTGCCCAGGCTGACCAACGTCGTACCCGCACCGCTGGTCGCGATCGTGATCCTCACCGCGATCACCGTCACGATGGCGGTCAACGTGCCGACCGTCGGCGACGAGGGTGAGCTGCCCGACAGCCTGCCGTCGCTGTTCGTCCCGGACGTGCCGTTGACGATGGAGACGTTCGAGATCATCGCGCCGTACGCACTGGCGATGGCGTTGGTCGGGCTGCTGGAGTCGCTGCTGACCGCGAAGCTGGTCGACGACATCACCGACACCCACTCCAACAAGACCCGCGAGTCCTGGGGCCAGGGCGCGGCCAACGTGATCACCGGCTTCTTCGGCGGCATGGGCGGCTGCGCGATGATCGGTCAGACGATGATCAACGTGAAGGTCTCCGGTGCCCGCACCCGGATCTCGACCTTCCTGGCCGGCATGTTCCTGCTCGGTCTGGTCGTCGGACTCGGTGACCTCGTGGCGATCATCCCGATGGCCGCGCTGGTCGCGGTGATGATCATGGTCTCGGTGGCGACGTTCGACTGGCACAGCATCCAGCGCGCCACCCTGCGCCGGATGCCCAAGAGCGAGACGTTCGTGATGGTGTCCACGGTGGTCGTCGTGGTGCTCACCCACAACCTAGCGATCGGCGTGATCACCGGCGTGCTCGTCGCCTCCGTGCTGTTCGCCCGCCGAGTCGCCCACCTCACCGAGGTGCACGACGTCGCCGAGATCGACGAGGACACCCACGTGTACGCCGTCACCGGCGAGCTGTTCTTCGCGACCAGCAACGACCTGTACTCGCAGTTCGACTACGTCGGCGCGCCCAAGAACGTGATCATCGACCTGTCCGGCGCCCACATCTGGGACGCCTCCACGGTCGCCGCGCTCGACGCGATCACCACCAAGTTCGAGTCCAAGGGCAAGAACGTCGAGATCGTCGGGCTCAACGACGCCAGCGCCGCGATGCACGGCCGGCTCAGCGGCCACCTCGGCGCCGGCCACTGAGCCGACCCCCCGGTGGTTGAGGAGCCGACCCCCGGTGGTTGAGGAGCCGAGCCGCTAGGCGAGGCATCTCGAAACCACCGGACAGGCGCGCACGTGGCGGTGGTTTCGAGACGCTCGCTCCGCTCGCTCCTCAACCACCGGGCACCGCTCGCTCCTCAACCACCGGGTGCCGCTTGCCCGTCAGCCGCCGTGGCGGTGGCGGTCGGAGCGGGCCTTGCGGACGTCGACCCAGGCCACCCAGGCGAGGGCGGCCGCCCAGATGGCGACGCCGGCCCCGGCCAGGACCTCCATCGGCCCGGCGGACTCGGCAGCAAGTGTCGCAGCGTGCCCGGTCTGCTGGTTGCGGGGAGAGAACATCTCGCACCTCCATCGGTCGTTTCCCGACGGAGGTCTTCCCCGGCCGTGGGCCCCGCGCGCCGGGCGTGAGCCGGACTGACGACGTCGCGGTGATGGGGTACTCCCCTCCTTGCCGTCCAGAGTCCCAACCGCGCAGCGCGGAGACAAGTGCGAAGGTCCCTGACCGGGTGGCTGCCCAGCTGCTGGTGGCTTCGAGACACTCGCTGCGCTCGCTCCTCAACCACCGGGGGTCGCTGCCCAGCTGCCGGGTGGCTTCGAGACACTCGCTGCGCTCGCTCCTCAACCACCGGGGGTCGCTGCGCTGGGTGGTTTCGAGACGCTCGCTCCGCTCGCTCCTCAACCACCGGGTGGGTCAGAGAGCGAGGCCGGCCACGAGCATCAGCGCGACGACGGCGACCAGGCCGGCCCAGACGATCAGGTCCACCCCGGCCTCGGCCTGCAGCGTCATCTGCCGACCGAACCGGCCCTCGCCGAAGGCCCGTTCGGCAGCAGCCACCCGGATCGCGCCGCTGCCGGCGATCACGAGGTTCACGAAGCAGCCGAGGCAGAACAGGCACAGGATCCCGATCGAGAACGCCGACTGCTCGAGGTACCAGAAGATGAACACGGCGAAGAACGCGGCGAACCCTGCCATCGTCGCCAGGAAGCTCTTCGACAGCCGGGAGCCGAGCACGCCGGCCAGCCCGGCGGCGGCGAACATCGCGAACAACGGCATCGCGATCAGGGAGTTCGGGATGCCCAGCGCGGAGGACTGCCAGTGGCTGAACACGCTGCTGCACGACAGCACCGCGTTGATCTCGCAGATCGACCCGGCGTTCGGGTCGCCCTCCCAGACGATCCGCTCGACGGTCTGCCAGGCGGCGGTGACGACACCGAGTGCGCCACCCACCAGCATCAAGGCGTACCAGCGTCGCAGGCTGCCGATCGCCGGCTGCGGCGCCTCGACCTCCGGGGTGTCCGCGGGGCGGGGCAGGGTGGTGGCCATCGGATGCTCCGTTCGTCGTGCTTCTGCTCAAGCGTCCGCCGCGTCCGTCGTACCGACGTAGGGCCCTTCGTCCCGCCACGTGCCCCCGAAGTGCCCCATTTCCGAGTACGACGGTCTAGGTGACGTGTAGTCCGACCGACCGGAACACGGCGCGGGCGTCCTCCACCTGCTCGAGCGTGGCGGCAGGCACGCCGGCCAGCCGGTCGGGCAGCCCGAGCTCGGCGTACTTCTCGCGGCCGAGCCGGTGGTAGCCGAGCACGTCGACCCGCTCGACGTTGCCGAGCGCGGCGACGTACTTCGCCAGCGACCGGACGTGTCCGGGGTCGTCGGTCCACTGTGGGAGCAGCACGAACCGCACCCACACGGGCTTGCCGAGCTCGGCCAGCCGCTCGGCGAAACGCAGCGTCGGAAGCAGCGCACCCCCCGTCAGCCGCCGGTACAGCGCGGGCGTGAGCGCCTTGATGTCGAGCAGCACCAGGTCGGTGGCGTCCAGCAGCTCGGCGTCCGCCCGGTCGCCGAGCACGCCCGAGGTGTCCAGCGCGGTGTGCAGTCCGAGCTGTTTGGCGCCGGTCAGGATGCCGCGCACGAACGCCGGCTGCAGCAGCGGCTCACCACCGGTCACGGTCACCCCGCCGCCGGCGATCCGCAGCACCTCGGCGTAGCGCGAGAGCCGCTGCAGCACCTCGTCGGAGCCGACCCACTCGCCGTTGCGCATCCGCCAGGTGTCGGGGTTGTGGCAGTACAGGCACTGCAGCGGGCAGCCGGCGGTGAAGACCACGAACCGGGTGCCGGGGCCGTCGACCCCGGTGGAGATGTCCCAGGAGTGGAGGGACCCGCGTGCGAGACGGGTCTCTCCCGCAGGACAGGCGCCCGCGGCCCCGGCGGCTCGGTTGGCGAGGGCGGTCATAGCGCACCGTGGAAGGTTCGGTTGATGACGTCCTCCTGCTGCTCGCGGGTCAGGCGCACGAAGTTCACCGCGTAGCCCGAGACCCGGATCGTGAGCTGCGGGTAGTCCTCGGGGTTGTTCATCGCGTCGACCAGCGTGGCCTTGTCGAGGACGTTGACGTTCATGTGGAAGCCGGACGAGGCGACGTAGGCGTCGAGCACGCCGACGAGGTTGGTGACCTGCTCCTCCCGGGTCCGGCCGAGGCCGGCCGGCGTCACCGTCGTGGTCAGCGAGATCCCGTCGCGGGCCTCGTCGAACGGCAGCTTCGCCACGCTCAGCGCGGCAGCCACCATCCCGTGCTTGTCGCGCCCGTTCATCGGGTTGGCCCCGGGAGCGAACGGCTCCCCCGCCGCACGACCGTCAGGGGTGTCCCCGGTCGCCTTGCCGTACACGACGTTGCTGGTGATCGTCAGCACCGACTGGGTGTGCTCGGCGTCGCGGTAGGTCTTGTGCTTGCGGATCTTGTCCATGAACGTGTGCACGAGGTCCACCGCGATCTCGTCGGCGCGGTCGTCGTCGTTGCCGTACGTCGGGAACTCCCCGAAGGTCTCGTAGCCCACGACCAGCCCGTCGTCGGCGCGCACCGGCCGCACCTCGGCGTACCTGATCGCCGACAGCGAGTCGGCCGCGACCGACAGGCCCGCGATGCCGCAGGCCATCGTGCGGCGCACGTCGCTGTCGTGCAGCGCCATCTCCAGCCGCTCGTAGGCGTACTTGTCGTGCATGTAGTGGATGACGTTGAGCGCGTCGACGTAGGTCTTGGCCAGCCAGTCCATCATCACGTCGAGGCGGGCGCGGACCTCGGCATAGTTGAGCACCTCGCCGTACATCCTCGGCAGCCGCGGACCGACCTGGGCGCCGGACATCTCGTCGCGGCCGCCGTTGATCGCGTACAGCAGCGTCTTGGCGAGGTTCACCCGGGCGCCGAAGAACTGCATCGCCTTGCCGACGGCCATCGGCGAGACGCAGCAGGCGATCGCGGTGTCGTCGCCCCACAGCGGCCGCATCAGCTCGTCGGACTCGTACTGGATCGCGCTGGTGTCGAGCGAGACCTGCGAGCAGAACCGCTTGAACCCCTCGGGCAGCGCCGGCGACCAGAAGACGGTCAGGTTCGGCTCGGGAGCAGGTCCGAGGTTGTACAACGTCTGCAGGAACCGGAACGACGTGCGGGTGACCAGCGGCCGGCCGTCGGCGCCGATCCCGCCGATGCTCTCGGTGACCCAGGTCGGGTCGCCGGAGAACAGCGCGTCGTACTCCGGAGTCCGCAGGAAGCGGACGATCCGCAGCTTGATCACCAGGTCGTCGACCAGCTCCTGGGCGTCGGTCTCGGTGAGCACGCCCTCGGCGAGGTCGCGCTCGAGGTAGACGTCGAGGAAGGTGCTGGTGCGGCCCAGCGACATGGCGGCGCCGTTCTGGTCCTTGGTCGCGGCGAGGTAGGCGAAGTAGAGCCACTGCACCGCCTCGCGGGCGTCGGTCGCGGGCCCGGCGATGTCGAAGCCGTACGACGCTGCGAGCCGCTTGAGATCCCCCAGGGCCCGGATCTGCTCGGCGATCTCCTCGCGGGAGCGGATCACGTCCTCGCTCGAGGGCCGGACGTCGAGGGCGGCCCGGTCGGCGCGCTTGCCCTCGATCAGCCGGTCGACGCCGTACAACGCCACGCGCCGGTAGTCGCCGATGATCCGGCCGCGGCCGTAGGCGTCGGGCAGCCCGGTGATCAGGCCGCTCTTGCGGGCGGCGAGGATCTCGGGGGTGTAGGCGTCGAAGACCCCGTCGTTGTGGGTCTTGCGGTACTTCGTGAAGACCTCGCGCACCGCCGGGTCCGGCTCGAAGCCGTACGCCGCCAGGGCCGCCTCGACCATCCGCCAGCCGCCGTTGGGCACGATCGCCCGCTTCAGCGGGGCATCGGTCTGCAGGCCGACCACGAGCTCGTCGTCGCGGTCGATGTAGCCGGGTCCGTGGCTGGTGATCGACGACGGGGTGTGCACGTCGACGTCGTAGACGCCGCGGTCCCGCTCGACGACGAACAGCTCGCTCAGCTTCGACCACAGCCGCGTGGTCCGGGCGGTGGGGCCGGCCAGGAACGAGCTGTCGCCGAGGTAGGGCCGGTAGTTGGCCTGGATGAACGCCCGCACGTCGACGGTGTCGCGCCAACAGCCGTCGTCGAACCCGCGCCACGGGTCGACCGGGGCGGGAGCAACGGAGGGGACGGGGTTCAGCACTGCGAGGGACACGTCTTCACCTTGTCGGTCACGCCCGGCTGTGCGGGGCGGGGGCCGGCCTGTCCGGCCATCTCCAGCCTCTCCGGCGCGACCGCGCAGCCGGAGGGGCATTGGTCCCTGTGTGCCCGACTTCGGTCCCGAGTTGGATCGATCACATTTTGTGATGAGGATACATAGTGAAGTAACATCACTACATGCCTTCTCCCGACGAGCGGGTCGCCGCTCTCGACCAGATCCTCGAGCTCGCCGTGCTCGTGAACGCCGACATGGCCGCCGGCCTCGCCGAGCGCGGTCTCACCGAAGCCAGGACGCACCTCGTCTGGGTGCTGCGCCAGCAGGGGCCGTGCACCCAGCGCGACCTCGCAACCGCGCTGCGGGTCAGCCCCCGCAACGTCACCGGGCTCGTCGACGCGCTCGTGGCGACCGGCTTCGTCACCCGACAGCCCCATCCCACCGACCGGCGCGCGACGCTGGTGCAGCTCACCGACCACGGCGCGACGGTCGCCGCCGCGCTCGACGCCGACCACCAGGAGTTCGCCCGACTGCTGTTCGCGGACATGCCGGGCACCACGTTCGCCGGGTTCACCGACGGGCTCGGTGCGGTGCTCGACCGGATGCGCGGCCTGGTCGCCGAGTCCCGCCCCCGACCCGAGGAGGAGCCAGCCGATGCCTGACCTCGGCCCACGCAACCTGTGGCGGATGCTCACGAAGGCCGTCCTCTTCGAGCTCCGGCTCTACCGCAGCCTGGCCCGCTGGGTGCTGCGGCGCCACGACGTCCGGTACGACGACGCCCGGCCGGTGAGCTACGCCAAGACGGTCACCCCCGTGATGTGGCTGTGGATCTTCGCCTCGGCCGTCGAGGTGCCGCTGGTGCACCTGCTCATCCCGTGGGACAGCGTGCGGATCGTCGTACTCGTGCTCAGCATCTGGGGGCTGCTCTGGATGGTCGGCCTGCTCGCCAGCCTCACCGTCTACCCCCACCTGCTCACCCCGACGGGTCTGCGCGTGCGCAACGGCGCGAGCACCGACATCACGCTGCCCTGGTCGCGGGTGGCCTCCGCGTCCTACCAGCGGCGCGACCTCGACTCCACGATCCGCACCCTGCAGCCCCGGGAGACCGAGGACGGCACGAACCTCCAGGTCGCCGTCTCCGGCCAGGTCAACGTGCACCTGCGGCTGCACGGGCCCACCGTCGTGGCCACCCCGAAGGGTGAGCTGGAGATCGTCGAGCTCAGTCTGTTCGCCGACGACCCCCGGGCACTCGTGGCCGCCGTGCGCGAGCAGATAGGTTCGAGGGCGAAGCCAACCCCTCGGACTGGAGGCACACGATGACGCTCGGCTCCCCGGTGCGCCAGAAGCGCAGCGACAAGGACGCCTGCAGCGCGCTGCTGCTCGAGAACATCCACCCGGTCGCCGAGGAGGCGCTGACCAAGGCCGGGATGAAGATCTCCACGATGCCCGGCGCCCTCGACGAGCAGGAGCTGATCGAGGCCCTGCAGGACGTCGACGTGCTCGGCATCCGCTCGAAGACCCAGGTCACCGCCGGTGTCCTCGCCCACGCCCCGCACCTGCTCGCGGTCGGCGCGTTCTGCATCGGCACCAACCAGATCGACCTCGCGGACGCCTCCGGACGGGGCATCGCGGTGTTCAACGCGCCGTTCTCGAACACCCGCAGTGTCGTCGAGCTCGCGATCGCCGAGATCATCGCGCTGACCCGGCGGCTGACCCAGAAGGACGCCTCCCTGCACGCCGGGGTGTGGGACAAGTCCGCGACCGGCGCCCACGAGGTGCGCGGTCGCCGGCTCGGCATCGTCGGCTACGGCAACATCGGCAAGCAGCTGTCGGTGCTCGCCGAGGCGCTCGGCATGTCGGTGTCGTTCTACGACATCGCCGACCGGCTCGCGATCGGCAACGCCCAGCGCCGCAACAGTCTCGAGGCGGTGCTCGAGGAGGCCGACGTGGTCTCGCTGCACGTCGACGGCCGGCCCGGCAACGCCGGGATCTTCGGGGAGCAGGAGTTCGCCCGGATGAAGCCCGGCGCGATCTTCATCAACCTCTCCCGCGGCTTCGTCGCCGACCACGAGGCGCTGCGCGCGCACATCGAGAGCGGCCACCTCTCCGGCGCGGCGATCGACGTGTTCCCGGAGGAGCCCAAGCGCCAGGGCGACCCGTTCACCTCCGCGCTGCGCGGGCTGCCCAACGTGATCCTCACCCCGCACATCGGCGGGTCCACGGAGGAGGCGCAGGAGGACATCGGCCGGTTCGTCGCCGGCAAGCTCACCGACTTCGTCGGCAGCGGCGCGACCACGCTGAGCGTCAACCTGCCCAGCGTCTCCCTCGAGCACGCTCCCGGCACCCACCGGCTGGCGCACCTGCACCACAACGTCCCCGGTGTCCTGGCCCGGGTCAACGCGGTGCTCGCCGACCGCGGCGTGAACGTCGAGGGCCAGGTGCTCACCACCCGCGGCGACCTGGGGTACCTGCTCACCGACGTGGGCCTGGACTATGCCCCCGACGTGATCTCCGAGCTCGCGGGCCTGCCCGAGACGGTCGGCCTGCGGATCATCGACTGACTCCGGCCCACGGGTGACCGGTGGGCCGGCCGGCGTCGTCGCCGGCCGGCCCCATCCCCCTCAGGAGTGGGGCAGACGCCCCACGGGCTTGAGCTGGTCGAAGTTCGCGCTCGCCCACTCGGTGAGCGCACGGGCACCGGTGGTCGAGTACCCGGACGGAGCGCCCAGGTGTGCGGTGGCGATCCGGCGTCCGCCGATCTCGGTGACGACCACGAGCGTGTTCTGCGCCGGCGTCGTCCACCCGCTCTTGCCGAGCGAGCCCGGGTAGCGGTTCACGTAGTCGGTGCCCCGCCAGATCGGGCGCCGGGCCTTCCCGGTGACGGTGGAGACGACGGCGTACGGCGTGCCGAGGATCCGGCGTACCGTCTCGTCCTGGAGCGCGGCACGCAGGAACAGCACCAGGTCACGGGCCGACGAGTGCGAGCCCCAGGCGGTGAGGCCGGAGGCGTTCTTCGCGACGGTGTCGGTCGCGCCGAGCTCACGGGCCAGGTCGTTCATCGCCTGGTAGAAGGCCCACCGGCCGCGCGGGTGCATACCGGCGACGGCCTCGGCGGCGTCGTTCCCGGACTTCAGCAGCATGCCGGTCAGCAGCGCGTCCCGGGAGTACACCCGCCCGGGCTTGAGCCCGACGCACGAGCAGGTCTGCTTCGCCTCGTACCGACTGACCCGGTGCTTGGCGTCGGGAGCGATGGTGCGGGTCGCGGTCAGCGCGGTGAGCAGCTTGAGCGTGGAGGCCTGCGGGAGCCACCTGCGGTGGTTGTAGCGGCCGAGCAGGCGACCGGAGTCGAGGTCCACCACCACCCAGGACCGGGCCCGGACGCGGGGCGGGACGGCCACCACGCTGCCCCGGCGCGGCCGGAACTCGGTCCGGTTCGCGACGTAGAGCGTGCGGCCGTCACCCGCCACCCGGCCCTTGCGGCGCTTCAGCTCGACGCGGCTGACCGCCACCGGCCGGAGCGTGTCGGCGGTGACGGTGCCGGCCGGTGAACCGGCCTCGGACCGGCCCGAGGGCGCGGTCTGCTGGCCCACGGCCAGGGAGCTGAGTGCGGCGAGGGCGGCGACGGGGCCGGCCAGCCGCTGCCACCAGAGGCGACGGCGGGGCAGTGGTGATTGCGGGACGGGTCGAACGGTGCGCATGACCCCGTTATCGGCAGCCGCCGGCGAAGGTAAAGGAACTTGCCGCGAGGTCCCTCAGCAGCAGGGACGGAAGCCGGCGAACTGGAGCGAGGCGTCGTAGCGGATCAGGCCCTCCTCGACGAGGTCCCACAACATCGCGACGACGGCGCCGCGGTCGGCGCTGTAGTCCGTGGCCACCGAAGCGATCACGTCGGCCGGGGCCCACGCGCCGTCGAACACCGCGTTGAGGACGGCCGCACGGAGGGTGATCGGTTCGGACTGCACTGCCAGCATGGCTACTTCTCCTGTTCATACGCTGCCCGGTCTGGGGCACGGTTCCAGCGTGAAGGAGTCATCCGAGAAGCAGCAGGGGGCGTTGGTCCTCCGTGTGCAGGCATCGGTCCTTTCCGGACATTCCCCTTCGACCCGCGGCCCCCGATGGGCTGTAGCGAAGGACACGCCGCCCAAGCTTCCACAAACCGGAAGAACCCCTACGCACGGCCGCAGAGTGACGTACCGTCTTCGTCGGCTTTACCTTTCCTCACTTGCTACCAGGTGACCTACCTCCTCGGGGAGCTCATCCATGCGTGCACGCCGCCTCGGCATGCTCACCGCGTTCTGCGTCGTCGCCGGCCTCACCGTCGGCATGACCACGTCCGACCCCTCCGCCCATGCCGCGACCGCGACCACCGCACCGGCGGCCGTGACCGCCCCCGGTCCTGCCGTGGCGAAGCGCCCGGTCTCGACCGTCCCCCGTGCCCCGCGGGTGCTGGGCAAGCAGCCGAACATCGTGATGATCACCGCAGACGACATGCGCGCGGACGACCTCGAGCTCATGCCGCGCACGCAGCGACTGCTGGGCAAGGCCGGCGTGACCTTCACCGACGCGGTCTCGAACTACCCGCTGTGCTGCCCGGCCCGGGCGTCGCTGCTCACCGGCCAGTACTCCCACAACAACGGGGTGCAGGGCAACGAGTGGCCGTACGGCGGCCACCGGAAGTTCTACGAGAGCGGCGCCGAGGAGGAGACCCTCCCCGTGTGGCTGCAGCGCGCCGGCTACAACACCGCCTTCGTCGGCAAGTACCTCAACTACTACGGCAGCGCCGACCCCGTGCAGGGATCCACCGGCCCCTGGTACATCCCGCCGGGCTGGAACGACTGGCACGCCACCTACGGGCGGGTGTTCCGCTACCACTGCCCGACGATGAACCACAACGGTTCGCTGCGCCGGCACCGCGGGCAGTACCAGACCGACCTCTTCTCCCGGCTGAGCACGGACCTGATCGACACCTACGCCAAGGCCGACCGGCCGTTCTTCCTGTGGACCTCGCACCTGGCCCCGCACGCCGGCGGCACCGGCAGTGCCCAGGACGGGTGCGTCGACGTTCCCGGCCTGCCCACGCCGGCCGCCGAGCGCCACGAGCGGATGTTCGAGGGGATCTCGCTGCCGAAGAGCCCGGCGCTCAACGAGAAGGACATGTCCGACAAGGGCACCTACATGCGGGACCGGGGGAAGCTCGACCTGCACCGGCAGGCGGTCGTCCACCAGGCCCGGCTCCAGGCGCTCCAGTCGCTCGACGAGTCCGTCGCGGAGACGGTCACCGCACTGGACCGGCGCGGGGTGCTCGACGAGACCCTGATCGTCTTCGCCTCCGACAACGGCTGGCTGCTCGGTGAGCACCGCGCCGAGAAGAAGATCCTCCCCTACGAGGAGTCGTTGCGGGTCCCGCTGATCATGCGCGGCCCGGACCTGCCCGCCGGCGTACGACGTCACCAGCCCGTCGGCATCGTCGACGTCACCGCCACCGCGCTGGCCGTCGCCGGCGCGACCCCGACCAAGCCGCAGGACGGCGTCTCCCTGTCCGGGCTGGCCCGCGACCCGCGGCGACTGGCCCGGCGGGTGATGCCGATCGAGTCCGGCCCGGTCCCGGCGGTGCAGGGCAAGCACAACACGGTGCAGCCGGCCTGGTACTACCGCGGGGTCCGCTCCTCGCGCTGGTCCTACATCGCCTGGCAGCTGAACGAGGGGATCGAGGAGGAGTTCTACGACCTCGACCGCGACCCCTACCAGGAGACCAGTGCCCACGGCACGGAGAGCGCCGCGCTCGAGGCCGCCCGGGTCGCTCAGCAGCTGCTCCAGGACTGCGTCGGCCAGGCCTGCGTGATGGAGCTTCCTGCGGCCGTGGAGGACGGCTCCCCGCGGCCCGGCCCGGCTGGTGACACCGTCCGCCCACAGGTCGGCGTCGTCCGCGCCCCGAAGGGCTGGATCCGCAGCACCCGCGCGGTGGTCCGCTACACCGCGTCGGACCGGACCGACCGGGCGCGAGCCCTGTCGCACTGGTGCAGCCACCAGGCCCGGGACTGTGACGGCACCGCGACGCTCCACCTGTCCGGGGAGGGCAGGCACAGCTGGACCATCCACGTCACCGACCGCGCCGACAACGTCGGCAGCGCCTACGGCAACCTCGGCGTCGACCTGTTCGCGCCCCGGGTGCGCAGCACGCACCCGCGCGACGAGGTCCGCGACGGAGGCCGCGCCCGGCTGGGCTGGAAGCTGAAGGACACCGCGTCGGGGGTGAAGCGGGTCGACACCCGGATCCGCACCGTCGCCCTCGACGGTCCACCGACCCCGTGGGCCTACCCCGCCCGGATGCAGAACCGCAAGCGCCCGGTCCGCGCCGTCGCCCTCCCCCGCGACAACGCGACCGTCTGCGTCGAGATCCGCGCCCGGGACCGGGCCGGCCGACAGACCCGGTGGACGCAGGTGCAGTGCCGCGCTCGGGCCATCGACGCGGCCGCGCTCGTGCCCGACACCGAGGCTGCCTGGAAGAGCGTGGCCCGTCAGGGCTGGTACGCCGGCACCGGCACGACCGCCCGGACCCGGGGTGCGGCACTGACGGTGCCCAGCACCGGTCCGGTCGGCCTCGTGCGGGTCGTCGCCCGCGCCGGCGCGGGGATGGGTCGCGTCCGCGTCGAGGTCGGCGGGAAGACCGTCGGCCGGATCGCGCTGGACCGTGCCGGCCGGGGGCTGCAGGAGTTCGTCCTGCCGACCGTGGGCAAGGCCGGGCCGGTGACCGTGACGGTGACCAGCAAGGGCCGGCCGGTGTGGCTGGACTCCGTCGGCGTGATCCGTCGCGCCGGCAGCTGACGCCGGCAGGACCGAACCGGTCGCGGGGCCCCCCCCCCCCCCGCCGCGGGCCCCCGCCC
>JBMOMG010000113.1:0-14490 GCA_049323155.1 Actinomycetota bacterium
AGAGCAGCCCCGCGCGACCGAGGATCCGGAACACCTCCCGCGGGAAGGTCTCGGTCGCCTCCGCCTGGGCGACCGCCGGCGCGAGCTCCTTCTCCACGAGCTCGCGGGTGAGCGCGATCAGGTCCGCGGCCTCGGCCGTCGGCATGACGCGGGTGGCTGGCATGGGCTCTCCTCGGGCTGGGTTCTGCGGGTCTCGGGGTCTCGGGGTCTCGACAAGCTCGACCACCGGGTCCGACCACCGGGGGCCGAAATGATACTGATGCTGACACGAGAGTACTGTTTTGAGTACGATCACGCCACCAGCACCCCACACCCCGGGAGGGACCCATGACCCCGGACGAGCGCGTCTCCGAGCTCCTCGCGACCTTCGACCGCCCCGACCTCAGCCTCGCCGAGCTGCTGTGCGACCGGCACCCGGACGACGCGACCGCGTTCACGATCATCCAGAGCGACCTCTCCTCGGTCGACCTGACCTACGGCGAGCTCGCGGAGCGGTCCCAGCGGTTCGCCGCCGGGCTCGCGGAGATGGGGGTGCGTCCCGGCGACCGGGTCGCCACCCTGATGGGCAAGTCCCTCGACTACGTGGTGACCGTGCTCGGGCTGTGGCGCGCCGGTGCGGTGCACGTGCCCCTGTTCACGGCGTTCGCGCCGCCCGCCATCGCGCTCCGGCTCGAGGGGGCCGATGCGAAGGTCGTCGTCTGCGACCCGGCTCAGCGGGCCAAGCTCGATCCGGGCGAGGACATCCCCGCGGACGCCGGCTGGCAGGTGGTCACCCCGGACCAGGTCCCGGCCGCCGAGGCGAGCGCCGCGCCCGTCGTACGCGCGTCCGGGTCGACCGAGTTCGTGCGCCTGTTCACCTCCGGCACGACGGGCACCCCGAAGGGTGTCCCGATCCCGGTGCGGGCGATCGCCTCGTTCGTCACATACCTCGACTACGGCCTGTACGTGACCGAGGACGACGTGTTCTGGAACGCCGCCGACCCCGGCTGGGCCTACGGCCTCTACTACGCGATCATCGCGCCGATGGCCGCCGGGCGTCGCTCGCTGCTCCTGCAGGCGGGCTTCTCCACCGAGCTGACCTGGCAGGTGCTCGAGAGGTTCGGCGTCACCAACCTCGCTGCGGCGCCGACGGTGTTCCGCTCGCTGCGCAGCGCCGGCGGGCCGGTCCCCGAGGGCCTGAAGGTACGCCGGATGACCTCGGCCGGCGAGCCGTTGAACCCGGAGATGGTGTCGTGGGCGACCCAGACGCTCGGTGTCGCGATCCACGACACCTACGGCCAGACCGAGCTCGGCATGTGTGTCGTGAACGGCTGGCACCCGGACGTGAAGGCGCCGGTCAAGGAGGGCTCGATGGGCCGCCCGCAGCCGGGCTGGTCGATGGCGATCCTGAAGAACCTCTCCGACGAGGTCGCCGAGCCCGGTGAGCTGGGCCGGGTCGCGGTCGACCTCGCGCACAGCCCCGGCATGTGGTTCACCGGCTACGTCGACGCCCCGGAGAAGACCGCGGAGCGGTTCAGCCCGGACGGCCGCTGGTACGTCACCGGTGACGCGGGGTCCATGGACGAGGACGGCTACATCTTCTTCTCCGCCCGCGACGACGACGTGATCATCATGGCCGGCTACCGGATCGGCCCGTTCGAGGTCGAGTCGGTCCTCGTCGCCGATCCCTCGGTCGCGGAGGCGGCCGTCGTCGGGATGCCCGACGAGCTCCGTGGCGAGGTGATCGAGGCGTTCGTCGTACTCGCCCCCGGGGTGGAGGCCTCCGACGACCTCGCCGAGTCGCTCAAGCAGCGCGTCAAGAAGAAGCTCGCCGCGCACGCCTACCCGCGCACCGTCCACTTCGTCGAGGAGCTGCCGAAGACGCCGAGCGGCAAGATCCAGCGGTTCGTGCTGCGCGAGCGCGCGAACGCGTGACCGCGCGCCGTCGCACCGCCCGGCAGGTCGACCTGCTCGACCGGCTCGTCCGGCTGATGGCGAGCGAGGGCTTCTCGCAGTTCACCCTCGACGACCTCGCCGAGCGGCTGCGGTGCTCCAAGACCACGCTCTACGCGCTCGCCCCGACCAAGCAGGAGCTGGTGGTCGAGGTGGTCAAGCAGTACTTCCGGGCAGCGGTGTCGGCCGTGGAGGCGCAGGTCTCCGCGGTGGGGGGCCCGGCGGAGCGCGTCGAGGCCTACCTCGCCGCGGTGGCCGACTACCTCCAGCCGCTGTCGCGGGCGTTCATGGACGACCTGTCCTCGTTCGAGCCCGCGGCGGCGGTGTACCGGCAGAACACCGCCGCGGCCGCCGCCCGGATCAGGGAGCTGATCGCCGAGGGCGTCGAGGCCGGTGCGTTCCGCAAGGTGCACGCGGCGTTCGTCGGGGAGATCGTCGCGGTGGCGATGTTCGAGATCCAGCGCGGGGAGATGTTCGCGCGGCTGGAGATGAGCGACGCCGAGGCCTACGCCGAGCTCGCCTCGCTCGTCGTGCACGCGCTGTCGACCTAGTCAGCCCTCCAGCAGCGCGCCGCGGAGCCGGTCGAGCACCGAGCCGCCGACGCCGTGCGCGGTGAGGTAGCCCGTCGCGCCGCCGTACTCCGCCTCCAGGTGGGCCAGGAACAGCTCCATCGTCCGCGGCGCGGCGGTCAGCGACTCCTCCGGCAGCGCGGCGAGGCGCTCCTTGTACGCCGGCAGCGTGCGCAGCTGGTCGAGCATCGCGTCGAGGTCCTCGCGGGTGCGGGCGTAGTCGGCGACGATCTCGTCGTGCACCACACCCGCCGCGGACAGCAGAACCGCGACCGCAACGCCGGTGCGGTCCTTGCCGGCCGAGCAGTGCACGAGCATCGCCGCGCTGCCCGGGTCCGCGGCGAGCGACGCGATCCGCGTGATCGAGTCGGCGGAGTGGCGCAGGTAGCGCGCGTAGTGCGCCGCCACCGCCTCGTGCCGGTCGACCGGGTCGGTGTGGTGCGCCCACTCGCCTCCGGCGCGCAACGGCAGGTGCACCGCCTGGTGGGGCAGCGAGGAGACGTGCTCGTTGGGCAGCTCCTCGATCTCCACCTCCGAGCGCAGGTCCACGCGCGTGCGGACCCCCAGCTCCTCGACGAGCGCATGCGCCTGGGGAGCGTCGAGGAAGAACGGCGTCGCGCTCCGCAGCAGGACCCCGCTGCGCACCCGGCGACCGTCACCGGTCCGCAGGCCTCCGACGTCGCGCAGGTTGCGCAGGTCCGGCAGCCGCGGATGGTTCACGCGTCGCCGGCCGCGATGTCGGCGTGCTGCTCGCGCAGCTGGCGCTTGAGGATCTTCCCGCTCGGGTTCTTCGGCAGGGCGTCGGCGATCACCACGTGCTTGGGCGTCTTGTAGCCGGCCAGGTGTTGCCGCGTGTGCTCGATGACGTCGGCCTCGGTGAGCGACGCCCCGGGCTTGGGTACGACGACCGCGGCGACCGCCTCGACCCAACGCGGGTGGCTCACGCCGAACACCGCGACCTCCGCGACCCCGTCGAGGGTGTAGATCGCCTCCTCGACCTCCCGGCTGGCGACGTTCTCGCCGCCGGTCTTGATCATGTCCTTCTTGCGGTCCACCACGGTCAGCCGGCCCTCGTCGTCGAGGTAGCCGAGGTCCCCGGAGTGGAACCAGCCGTTGCGGAACGCCTCCGCGGTCTTCTCCTCGTCGCGGTAGTAGCCGAGCATCGCGTGCGGGCTGCGGTGCACGATCTCGCCGACCTCGCCGGCGGGCAGCGGGTTGTCCTCGTCGTCGACCACGCGGGTCTCGACGTTCAGCGCCGCCCGGCCGGCGGACCCGGCGTGGCTGATCTGCTCGTCGGGACCGAGGATCGTCGCGAGCGGGGCCATCTCGGTCTGGCCGTAGAAGTTCCACAGCCGCACGTCGGGCAGCCGCTGCTGCATCTCGTTGAGGATCTCCACCGGCATCGGCGAGGCGCCGTAATAGCCCTTGCGCAGCGACGACAGGTCGGTGCTGTCGAACTCCGGGCAGCGCAGCAGCGAGATCCACACCGTCGGCGGGGCGAACAGCTTGGTCACCCGCTCGGTCTCGATCGTGCGCAGCAGCGCCACCGGGTCCGGCGCGGGCAGGATGATGCTGGTCGCGCCGAGGAAGACGTCGACGTTGAGGAAGCAGTCGAGCTGGGCGGTGTGGTACAGCGGCAGCGCGTGCACCTCGACGTCGCCGGACTCCATCCCGCCGTCGACCACGCACGAGACGTACTGCCACATCAGCGAGCGGCTGGAGTGCAGCGCCCCCTTCGGACGGGACTCGGTGCCGGAGGTGTACATCATCCGCACCGGGTCGTCGTCCTCGAGCACCACCACCGGCGCCTCGCCGTCGTGCTCGAGCCAGCCCTTCAGGTCCACCCACCCCTCGCGCTCGGCCGACGGCCGGATCACCGCGCGCGTGGTCACCGCGGTCGAGCCCGACGCGGCGATCGCGGCCTCGGCCACGTCGACCAGACCGTCCTCGACCACGAACGCCGACGACCCGCTGTGGTCGAGGATGAACGCGATCTCGTCGGGACCGAGCATGAAGTTGATCGGCACGAGGATGACGCCGAGCCGGGCGGTCGCGTAGTTGAGCACCGCGAACTCCCAGCAGTTGTGGGAGAGCAGGGCAAACCGGTCGCCCTTGGTCATCCCCGCGGCAGCCAGCGCGGCCGTCGTACGCGCGATCACCGCCTCGAGCTCGGCGAAGGTGAGCCGCGTGCCCTCACGCCCCGCCGAGGGATCGACCAGTGCGAGCTTGTCGGGGAACCGGTTCGCCGTACGTCGGGGCACGTCCCCGAGCGACTGGGCGCGGGCCTGCGTGACGGGTGAGGTCATGTCGTCTCCTCGGGGGTCTCCTTGCTGGTGAACCGCAGCACGAGGTAGCCGGCGACCGCGGCGACCAGGCTGCCGACCAGGATGCCGAGCTTGGCGATCTCGACGACCTCGCCGTCGGTGAACGCCAGGTTGGCGATGAAGATCGCCACGGTGAACCCGATGCCGGCGGTCATCGCGACACCGAACAGGTGGCTCTTGGTCATCCCGGTCGGGAACCGGCCGAGGCCGACCTTCTCGGTCAGCCAGGCGGCCCCGAAGATGCCCAGCGTCTTGCCGAGGACCAGGCCGAGCGCGATGCCGAGCACCACCGGGTCGGTCAGCCACTCGGTCAACGGCACGTCGGGGTAGGGCACGCCCGCGTTGGCGAACGCGAACAGCGGCACGATCAGGAACGCCGACCACGGCGCGAGCCGGTTCTCCACCCGGTGCAGCGGCGACTGGGTCTCCAGGGTCAGCCGCCGGATCTCGCGCAGGGTGTGGTCGTTCTCCTCGTGCTCGTCCGCGGTCACGATGTCGTCGGCGTTGCGGACCACCACCTCGTTGACCAGCGGGATCGCGACCTCGGGATACCGGTTGGGCGGCAGCAGCGCGAACGCCGGGGTGATCAGGCCGAACGCCACGCCGATGATCGTGGCGTGCACGCCCGACTCGTGGAGGGCGTACCAGCCGACCACGCCGAGGACGATGTACGGCGCCATCGCCCGGATCCGCACCTTCTGGAAGAACAGCGCGACGGCGACGGTGGCCGCGGCACCCAGCAGCCACCACAGCTCGATGCCGGCGGTGTAGAAGATCGCGATCACCAGGATCGCGCCCAGGTCGTCGACGATCGCCAGCGTCAGCAGGAACAGCCGCGCCCCCAGCGGCACCCGGCTGCCGAGGGAGGCGAGCAGCGCCACCGCGAACGCGATGTCGGTGGCCATCGGGATGCCCCAGCCGTGCAGGTTGTCGGTGCCGGCGTTGAACGCGACGTAGATCAGGGCCGGCACCACCATGCCGCCCAGCGCCGCGACGATCGGCAGCGCCGCGGCCTTCGGGTCGCGCAGCTCGCCGAACACCATCTCCCGCTTGATCTCCAGGGAGACCAGCAGGAAGAACAGTGTCATCAGGCCGTCGTTGACGATTCCGTGCAGCGAGAGCGAGATGATGTGCAGGTCGCCGATGTCGAGGGCGACCTCGCTCTCCCAGAAGTGCTGGTAGGTGTCGAACCAGCCGGTGTTGGCGATGACCAGGGCCAGGATCGTGGCGAACAGGATCGCCATGGCGCTGCTGGTCTCGACCTGCATGAGGTTCTGGAGCGGTCGCACCACCCGCCTCGGCACGAACCGGTCGGTCGCCTGCCAGCTGTGCGCGACGACCTGGGGGCTCTTCTCCGTCGGGGTCTGCGGCACGTCTCTCCTCAGGGCGTGGCGGCGGGCGGTGCGGTCAGACTATCGGGCACCCGGAGCGCCCGGGGTCAGTCCGCCCCGACGATCCGCAGCGCGAGCTCGCAGTAGTGGTCGGCGATCTGCTGAGGCGTCCACTCACCCTCGTCGCGGTACCACCGCGCCACATCGATCCCCAGCGAGAGCAGGGCGAGCGCGGTCATGTGCGAGTTGCCGGTGTGGAACACCCCGGCCGCCACCCCGCGGTCGACCACGCCACGCATCTCCTGCTCGATCTCGCGGCGGGTCGCCGCGATCTCCTCGAGGTGCTCGGGCGACAGCGCGGCGAGCTCGTAGTTCACGATCCGCGCGCCGGTGTGGTCCTCGGCGTGGTGCACCACGAAGGCGTGTACGACGGCCAGCAGCTGCGCTCGCGGATCCGCGGACGTGGCGACGGCCGCTCGCACCAGCGCGAGCGTCTTGTCGTGCCCGGCCCGGGTGATCAGGTGGAGCATCTCCTCCTTGGACCGATGGTGCACGTACAGCGCGGCCGGGCTCATCCCGGCGGCAGAGGCGATGTCGCGGGTCGTCGTACCGTGAAAGCCCTTCTCCGCAAAGGAAGCGACGGCCGCCGCCATCAGGCGGGCCCGGGCGTCGGACTCTTGACGGATCTGCTCCACGTGAGGAACGCTAAGCGAACGCTTAGTCACTAAGCAAGCGCTTAGCGTCGTCGACATCGAAGGGCAGGCACGTGAAGAGGTTCGAGGGCAAGGTCGCGATCGTCACCGGAGCCAGCCGAGGGATCGGCCTCGGCATCGCCGAGCGGCTCGTCGCCGAGGGCGCCAAGGTCACGATCACCGCGCGCAAGCAGGACGCCCTCGACGAGGCGGTGGAGCGCCTCGGCGGCCCCGACGTGGCGATGGCGGTCGCCGGCAAGGGCGACGACGTCGAGCACCAGAGCGAGACCGTGGCCAGGACGATCGAGCGGTTCGGCCGCCTCGACGCACTCGCCAACAACACCGGCATCAACCCCGTCTACGGGCCGATGATCGAGATCGACCTTGCGGCAGCCCGCAAGATCTTCGAGGTCAACAGCCTCGCCGCGCTGTCGTGGACCCAGCAGGCGCACCGCGCGTGGATGGGCAAGCACGGCGGCGCGGTCGTCAACGTGTCCTCGGTGGCCGGCCTCAAGCCCGCCCCCGGCATCGGCTTCTACGGCGCCAGCAAGGCGATGCTCATGCACATCACCTCCGAGCTCGCCGTCGAGCTGGGCCCGAAGATCCGCGTCAACGGCGTCGCGCCGGCCGTGGTGAAGACCAAGTTCGCCACCGCGCTCTACGAGGGCAAGGAGGAGGAGGTCTCCTCGCAGTACCCGCTCAAGCGGCTCGGGGTCCCGGAGGACATCGGCAGCGTGGCGGGGTTCCTGCTCTCCGACGACGCCGCCTGGCTCACCGGCCAGACCGTCGTCGTCGACGGCGGGCTGACCCTCACCGGCGGGGTGTGAGCATGCCCGACGTCCCCCAGCCCGACGTCCACGGACTCGGCGTCGTCGTCACCGGCGCCGGGCACGGCATCGGCCGCGCGATCGCCCGGCGGATGGCCGCCGAGGGTGCCCGGGTGGTGGTCAACGACCTCGACGCGGACGCGGCCGAGCAGGTCGCGACCGAGATCGGCGGGATCGCCGCACCCGGCGACGCCGCCACGGAGGACGGGGTCGCCGAGCTCGTCGCCACCGCTCGCGACCACCTCGGCAAGATCGACATCTACTTCGCCAACGCCGGCATCGACGTCGGCGCCGGCCTCGACGCGCCGGAGTCGGACTGGGCCCGCGCGCTCGAGGTGAACGTGATGGCGCACGTCCGCGCGGCTCGCCAGCTGGTTCCTGCCTGGCTGGAGACCGGAGGCGGCAGGTTCGTCGTCACGGCATCGGCGGCCGGCCTGCTCACGATGCTGGGCAGCGCGCCGTACTCGGTCACCAAGCACGCGGCGGTCGGCTTCGCGGAGTGGCTCTCGGCCACCTACGGCCACCGCGGGATCACCGTGCAGGCGATCTGCCCCCAGGGCGTGCGCACCCGGATGCTCGAGGAGGCCGGGCCGCTGCAGGAGCTGCTGACCCACGACTCCGCGCTGGAACCGGAGGACGTCGCCGACGCGGTCTGGCAGGCGCTGGCCGACGACCGGTTCCTGGTGCTGCCGCACCCCGAGGTCGCGGAGTACTACAAGCACCGCGCGCTCGACACCGACCGCTGGCTGGCCGGGATGCGAAGGCTGCAGCAGAAGCTGGACGGCGCCTCGTGACCACTCAACCGACCCCGGGCCCGCCCGGCCTCGACCTCGACGCGTTCGCTGCCTGGTTCGGCGCCGCCTGCCCCGGCGAGGTCACCGGACCGCTGACCGGCACGCTGGTCGCCGGCGGCAAGTCCAACCTCACCTACATCGTCGGCGACGGCCACCGCGAGTGGGTGGTACGGCGTCCACCGCTCGGCCACGTCCTCGCGACCGCACACGACATGGGCCGGGAGCACCGCGTGATGACCGCGCTGCGCGACACCGACGTGCCGGTTCCCCGCACCTACGCCTACTGCGAGGACGAGGACGTGATGGGCGCGAAGTTCTACGTGATGGAGCGCGTGCACGGGACGCCGTACCGCACCGCGGCCGAGCTCGCGCCGCTCGGTCCCGAGCGCACCGAGGCGATCTCGCGGCGCTCGGTGGAGACGCTGGCCGCGCTGCACAGCGTGGACCCGGCCGCCGTGGGCCTGGCCGACTTCGGCCGACCCGGGGGGTTCCTCGAGCGGCAGGTCCGCCGCTGGGGCAAGCAGCTCGACGCCTCGCGCAGCCGCGACCTCGCCGGTGCCGACGAGCTGCGCACCCTGCTCGCCGCGAACGTCCCCGCCGAGCAGAAGCCGGCGATCGTGCACGGCGACTACCGCCTCGACAACCTGCTCATCGACGACGAGGACCGGGTCACCGCCGTCCTGGACTGGGAGATGGCCACCCTCGGCGACCCGGTCACCGACGTCGCCCTGATGGTCGTCTACGGCCGGCTGGCCTCGATGGACACCGCCGTCTCCGACGCCTCGACCGCCCCCGGGTTCCTCGACGAGGACGAGACGCTCGCGCTCTACCGCGAGCGCAGCGGCCGTGACCTGTCGGCGATGGGCTTCTACCTCGGCCTGGCCTGCTTCAAGCTCGCGGTCATCCTCGAGGGCATCCACTACCGCTTCACCCAGGGCCAGACCGTCGGCGAGGGCTTCGACTCCGTCGGCGCCGCCGTCGAGCCCCTCATCGCATCCGGCCTCACCTCGCTCAAGGAGAACTGATGGACTTCGCCTTCGACGCCCGCACCGAGGAGCTGCGCGAGCAGCTGCTCAGCTTCATGGACCACCACGTCCACCCCAACGAGAAGCGCTTCCACGAGCAGCTCGACCAGCTCGAGGACCGCTGGGACTGGACCTCCACCCCGGTGATGCAGAAGCTGCGCGAGCGCGGCAAGCAGACCGAGCTGTGGAACGCCTTCCTGCCCGGCGAGCACGGCGCCGGCCTGACCAACCTGCAGTACGCCCCGCTCGCCGAGATCACCGGCCGCAGCGGACACCTCGCGCCGGCGGCCTTCAACTGCGCAGCGCCTGACACCGGCAACATGGAGGTGCTCACGCAGTTCGGCACGCCCGAGCAGCAGGAGCAGTGGCTGACCCCGCTGCTCGCCGGTGACATCCGCTCGTCGTTCGCGATGACCGAGCCCGACGTCGCCTCCTCCGACGCCACGAACATCAGCACCACGATCCGCCGCGAGGGCGACGAATACGTCATCAACGGCCGCAAGTGGTGGATCACCGGCGCGATGAGCCCGGCGGCGAAGATCTTCATCGTCATGGGCAAGACCGACCCCGAGGCCGACCGGCACCGGCAACAGTCGATGATCCTGGTCCCCCGGGACACCCCGGGC
The DNA here is from genome assembly GCA_049323155.1 of Actinomycetota bacterium. Taxonomy (GTDB): domain Bacteria; phylum Actinomycetota; class Actinomycetes; order Propionibacteriales; family Nocardioidaceae; genus Nocardioides_C. The sequence continues at coordinate 10,121 of JBMOMG010000113.1, forward strand.
GTCGAGGTGGTCCGGGGCATGGAGGTCTTCGGCTACGACGACCGCGAGCACGGCGGCCACGCCGAGCTGGTGTTCCGCGACGTCCGGGTGCCCGCGTCGAACCTGATCGGCGAGGAGGGCGACGGGTTCGCGATCGCGCAGGCGCGACTCGGCCCGGGCCGGATCCACCACTGCATGCGCGCCATCGGCGTCGCCGAGCGCGCGATCGAGCTGATGTGCCAGCGTTCGGTGGAGCGGGTCGCCTTCGGCAAGCACCTGGCTCGCCAGGGCGTGGTCCGCGAGTGGATCGCGGAGTCCCGGGTGCGGGTCGAGCAGCTCCGGCTGCTGGTGCTCAAGACCGCCTGGCTGATGGACACCGTCGGCAACAAGGGCGCGCACACCGAGATCCAGGCGATCAAGATCGCCACCCCCGAGACTGTGCAGTGGATCCTCGACAAGGCGATCCAGGTGCACGGCGGCGCCGGGCTCTCCCAGGACTTCCCGCTGGCGCAGTCGTTCGCCGGCATCCGGACCCTGCGCTTCGCCGACGGCCCTGACGAGGTGCACAAGATGTCGCTCGCGCGGCGCGAGATCAAGAAGCACGCGGGCCTGTGAGCGTCGACGTGCGAGCCGACCTCGCCTCCCGGGTCGAGCAGCTGCTGGCGTCGTACCCTCCCGCCTCGACCGACCGGCTGGACTTCCTCCGCGCCCGGTTCGACGCCGGGCTGGCGTGGGTGCACTTCCCCGAGGGCCTCGGCGGGCTCGGCCTGCCCCGCGGCCTGCAGGGGTACGTCGACCAGCTCCTCGCCGAGGCCGGCGCGCCCGACAACGACCCGCGCCGGATCGGGATCGGGCTCGGCATGGCCGCACCGACGATCCTGGCGTTCGGCACGCAGGAGCAGAAGGAGCGGTTCCTGCGGCCGCTGTGGACCGGCGAGGAGGTGTGGTGCCAGCTGTTCAGCGAGCCGGGCGCCGGCTCCGACCTCGCGGCGCTGGCCACGCGCGCGGTGCGGGACCCCTCCGGCGACTGGGTGGTCAACGGGCAGAAGGTGTGGACCTCCTCGGCCCACGAGGCGCAGCGCGCGATCCTCGTCGCCCGCACCGACCCGGACCTGCCCAAGCACCAGGGGCTGACCTACTTCCTGCTCGACATGACCGACCCCGGCGTCGAGGTCCGGCCGCTGCGCCAGATCACCGGCGAGGCGGAGTTCAACGAGGTCTTCCTGACCGACGTGCGCGTCCCCGACGCCGACCGGCTCGGCGAGGTCGGCGAAGGCTGGAAGGTCGCCAACGCCACCTTGATGAACGAACGGGTCGCGATCGGCGGCCAGGCTGCACCGCGTGAGAGCGGGATGATCGGCAAGGTCGCCGAGACCTGGCGCTCCCAGCCGTCGGTGCGGCGGCCCGAGCTGCACGACCGGCTGATGGCCGGCTGGGTCGAGTCGGAGGTGTTCCGGCTGACCGGGATACGGCTGCGGCAGAAGCTCGCCGCCGGCGCCCCCGGCCCGGAGGGGTCGGCGATGAAGCTGACCTTCGCCCGGCTCGCCCAGGAGCTCAGCGGGCTGGAGGTCGAGCTGCTCGGCTCCGAGGGCCTGCGCTACTCCGACTGGACGATGACCCGGCCGCAGAAGGTCGACATGACCGGCCGCGACGCCGGCTACCGCTACCTGCGCGCCAAGGGCAACTCCATCGAGGGCGGCACCTCGGAGATCCTGCGCAACATCGTCGCCGAACGGGTCCTCGGCCTGCCGAGCGAGCCGCGCGTCGACAAGGACGTGCCCTGGAAGGAGATCCCCCGATGAGCGACCTCGACCTGCTCTACACCGACGTGGAGGACTCGCTGCGCTCCTCGGTGCGCGACCTGCTCGCCGCCCGCTGCTCCTCCGACGCGGTCACCGCGCTCTACGACGGGGACCGCTCCGTGATTGCGCCGCTGTGGCGATCGCTCGGCGTCGAGCTCGGGCTGGCCGGCCTGCTGGTGCCCGAGTCCGCCGGCGGCGCCGGCGCCTCGGCGCGCGAGGTCGCGGTCGTGCTCGAGGAGCTCGGCCGGTCGGTGGCGCCGGTGCCGTTCCTGACCAGCTCGGTCATCGCCACGCTCGTCGCCTTCGCGGGCTCCGACGACGCGCTGCTCTCGGCGCTCGCCGCGGGGGAGCGTACGGCGGCCCTGGTGCTGCCGTGGTCGACCAGCTCGGCCGCCTTCGTGCCGGTGCTCGCCGCGGAGGGGGACCGGCTCACCGGGGAGGTCCGCTCGGTCGCCGGCGCGCTCGAGGCCGACGTGCTGCTCGTGCCGGTCACCACGCCCGACGGGGTGGAGGTGCGTGCCGTGCCGGCGACCGACGCCGTCGTCACGCCGGTCGTGTCCCTCGACATGAGCCGCCAGGTCGCCGACGTGTCCTTCGAGAGCGCAGCGTCCACGCCCGTCGTACCCGCCGACGCGGGGGAGGCAGCCGTGCACCGGGCGCTGACCGCCGGCGCGGCGCTGCTGGCGTCGGAGCAGCTCGGGATCGCGCAATGGTGCCTGGACGCCACCGTGGCGTACCTCAAGGAGCGCCGGCAGTTCGGCCGGGTGGTCGGCGGGTTCCAGGCGCTCAAGCACCGGCTGGCCGACCTCTACACGCAGGTCGAGCAGGCCCGCGCCGCCGCGCGCTACGCCGCCGCGACCCTCGCCGAGGACGACCCGGACGCCGAGGTGGCCGCCTCGGTCGCGCAGGCCTACTGCGCCGACGTCGCGGTGCGTGCCGCCGAGGAGTGCGTCCAGCTGCACGGCGGCATCGGGATGACCTGGGAGCACCCCACGCACCTGTACCTCAAGCGCGCCAAGGCCGACCAGATCGCCCTCGGCAACGCGGCCACGCACCGCGCCCGGCTCGGCGAGCTGGTCGACCTGCCGGTCAGCTGATCCGGCGGCCGGTGATCTCGCGCCAGCGCAGGCGGACGTAGAGCGGGCGGGCGCCGTCGGCCCACGGCTTGGGGTCGTGGGCCCAGCGAATCTCCTCGATCTCCTCCACGTCCTCGACCATCTCGGCGCGGCCGCGGGCGACCACGCTCCAGCCCTCGTGCCGCTCCCGGTCGACCTCGTCGATCTCGAAGGCGACGTCGCCGGCCCAGCCGTAGGTGCCGAGCACGCTGTAGGGGGTCGTCCGGAAGACGATCGTGTCCGCGTGCACCGAGTAGTTGACCGGTACGACGTACGGGCCGTCCGGCGTACAGATCGCCGCTCGCCCGACCAGGCCTGCCGCGAGCAGCTCGACGCACTCCTCCTGCGACATCTCCTGAAGCGTTCCCATGGTGACCCCCTCCGAGTTTCCCCACAGCATGCGCTGTCCGAACCACGACCGGATGGGGCGAAAGTCCCTAACGCTCCGGCGTCGTAGTCTCAGGCCGCAGACCCCAGCCCCGAAGGAGACCCATGCCTGTCGACCCGCACATCGCCCCGCTGCTCGAGCTCCTCACCGCCGTCCCGCCCATGCACGCCGGATCGCCGGAGCAGGCGCGCGAGGCGTTCCGCAAGCTCACCGTCGACGCCCGGTCCGCGGAGAACGTCGTGCCGGTCGGCGCGGTCGAGGACATCACGATCCCGGGCCCGGCCGGCGACCTGGCAGCACGGGTCTACCGGCCGGCCGTCGAGGCGACCGAGCTGCCGACCGTGATGCTCTTCCACGGCGGTGGCTGGGTGATCGGCGACCTCGACACCCACGACAACATGGCGCGCAGCATCTGCCGCGACTGCTCCGCGGTGGTCGTGTCGGTCGACTACCGGCTCGCGCCCGAGGCGCCGTTCCCCGCTGCCGTCGACGACGCGCTGGCCGCGACCCGGTGGGTCGGTGACCGTCTCGCGGACTTCGGCGGCTCCTCGACGCTGGCAGTGGCCGGAGACAGCGCCGGCGGCAACCTCGCGGCGGTGGTCGCCCAGCAGCTGCGCGACGCCGGCGGTCCGGCGATCGCCGCACAGCTGCTCGTCTACCCGGCCGTCGACGTGACGGGGGAGTACGCCTCCCGCCTGGAGAACGCCGAGGGCTACTTCCTCGACCTCGCCACGATGGCGTGGTTCATGAACCACTACGCCGCCGACGCCGGCGCGCACGAGGACCCCCGGCTCTCCCCGCTGCGTCACCACGACCTCTCCCGCCTGCCGCCGGCGGTCGTCGTCACCGCGGAGTACGACCCGCTCCGCGACGAGGGCGAGGCCTACGCCCGCGAGCTCTCCGCGGCCGGGGTGAAGGTGGAGGTACGCCGGTTCGACGGGATGATCCACGGCTTCTTCGACATGGGCACGTTCTCGCCCGCGGCACAGGCGGCCATCGACGAGTCGTGCCGGATGTTCGCGTCGCTCCTCGCCTGAGGGCCGCTGGGGCCGAACCGACGTGCACTCGGCCGGCCCTCGTGGCCGG
>JBMOMG010000113.1:14500-23012 GCA_049323155.1 Actinomycetota bacterium
GCTTGGACCGGGCGCGAGTGCACGTCGAGTCGGCCCCTGTGGATGGCCGGATGCGAGCTCGGCCCGCCTGCGACAGATTGGGGCGGGTGAAGGTGGAGCGGGCACTCGAGCGCCTCGGCGGCGTGGCCACGGCGGCGGAGCTGGGGCGCTTCTGTTCGCGCAAGCGGCTGAGACTGGCACTGGCGCGCGGCCGTGTGGTCCGCGACGGTCATGGCCGATACGCGCTCCCGGAGGCCGATGAGGCACTGCGTGCGGCGAACCGACTCAGCGGGGTGCTGTGCCTCGACAGTGCCGCGCTCTACCACGGCTGGAAGACCAAGACCCGGTGGTCCTCCCCGGCGGTGGCGGTGCCGCGCAACCGCAAGCTCCCGGCCGCGCGACGGGAGGGAGTCCGCGTGCTGTACGTCGATCTGCCGACGGCTGACGTCCGGGGCAGGGCGACCAGCCCCGTCCGCACGGTGATGGACTGCGCGAGCCGTCTGCCGTTCGACGAGGCGCTCGCGATTGCCGACTCCGCCCTGCGTGAGGGTGACGTGAGCAAGCCGGAGCTGGTGCAGGCCGCCGACCTCATGCCTGACCGTTATCGGAGCAGGTGCCAGCGCGTCGTCCGCGAGGCGGATGGCCGGGCGGACAACCCGTTCGAATCGGTGCTCAGGGCGATCGCCCTGGATGTCCCGGGACTGTCGGTGACGCCTCAGGTGCAGATCGGTCGCCGTCGGACCGACCTGGCGGACGAGCGGCTGCGGATCGCCGTGGAGGCCGAGTCGTTCGAGTTCCACGGCGTCCGCAAGCTGCTGAAGCGCGACTGCGAGCGGTACAACATCTTCGTGCTCCGGGGATGGTTCGTCCTCCGATTCGCCTGGGAGCACGTCATGCACGAGCCCGACTATGTGCGCGACGTGCTGCTGGCCGCCGTACGCCTGCTCGGAGGAGGGCCACATGGACGTGCACTCCAGAGCCGGTCGGAGCGGCCCGCCGCCTGAGCAGTCAGGCTGTCGCGCTCGAGTGCACGTCGGTTCGGCCCTGGCGGGCCCGGACGGGTCAGACGTGGATCGGGGCGGCGCCGCGGCTGGTGCGCCCGGTCGCCATCAGGCCGAGCACCAGCAGCAGCCGGTCACGCGGGACCTGGAGGCTGCGGCCGGTGAGCTGCTCGATCTGCTTGAGCCGGTAGATCACGGTGTTGCGGTGGCAGTACAACGCCTCGGCGGCGTGGGTGGGCGAGACATTGTTCTCGATCAGCGCCATCAGCGTCTCCAGCAGCACCTCGGCCTGCGGGCCCGGCTGGGCGAGCAGCGGTCCGATCGACTCCTCCACCAGCAGCGACGCCACCTCCGGCTGGCCGTTCAGCAGCACCTCGGGCAGCCGGTCGGTGACGGTGACCACCTGCGTCCGGCCACGAGGAACCGTCTGGGCGGCCCGGGCGGCCAGCGTGTAGGCGGAGGCGAACCCGGCGATCCCGTCCGCCGCGACGGCGACACCGACCCGCCCCGCCGCGAGCGGTGAGAGCAGCTCGACCAGCTCGGCCACGCCGTCGGCGGCGAGCTGCACCAGGCCGAAGTACGTCCCGCCGCGCACGTGCCAGTGCGAGACCAGCCCCGCTCGCTCCAGCCGGTCCTCGGGTCCCCGCAGCGGCTCGTCGAGCGCCTCGTCGAACGGCGCGACCACGCACGCGATCGGCACCTCCGTCGAGACACCGAGGATCTCCGCGGCCTCGCCGGCGAACTCCGGGTCCGAGCCGCGCCCGCCGACGAGCCCGTCGAGGAAGCTCTGCTGACGTTGCAGGTCGCGGCGCTGGAGCCGCGCGCTCTCGCGGCGGTAGGCCTCGACGAGCACGGCGTTCTGCACGTCCAGCGCGTGCCAGATCCGCTGACCGGCCGTGAGCAGCACATGGTCGTCGACGCCGAGGTCGTGCCGAGGGCCCTGCTCCAGCAGCGCCTCCCAGAGCACCCGGGTGCCCAGGCTGTAGGCGTTGAGCACCAGCTCCATCGGCATCCCCTGTCGGGCGCGGCGCCGACCCGTCTCGCGCCACACGTCGGCGGCGCGCTTGCCCGGCTCGACCTGGCCGGACATGGTGAGGATGCCGCGCCGGATGTGCTCGCGGGTGCTGGCCCGGACGACGGCGCGCATGTCGGGGCCGGCCTTCTGGTACCACTCCTGGTCCTTCTCGAACAGCCGCAGCGCGATGTCGTCGGCGATCGCGTCGGAGCGGTCGATGAGCGACCCCCAGGCGCGCCGGATCCGCTCCTCGAGCCCGTCCGCGGGTGCCACCTGCGCCGGTGTCATTGCGTCACTGTCGCACTGAGCGCACAGAACCGCCAGGTCACAAAGTGATATCGCGGCATTCTGCACGACCAGTTCTGTGCGGACCGCCCATATCCCGCGCTGTGCGCAGCGTCCAAGGTGGTGTGCGTCACACCTGCCGTCCGAAGGAGCCACATGAGCGAGGCCGTCTTCACGATGTCGGGCGTCGGGGTCACCTTCGGCGGCATCGTCGCGCTCGACGGAGTCGGACTCGAGGTGCAGCCCCGCCAGGTGCTCGGCGTGATCGGCCCCAACGGTGCCGGGAAGACCACCCTGTTCAACGTCGCCTGCGGCTTCGTCCAGCCTGACACCGGCCGGCTGACCTGGCAGGGCCAGGAGCTCGCCCGGCTCCGCCCGCACCAGCTGGCCGGCCTCGGCATCGGACGCACCCTGCAGGGCCTGGGGCTCTTCGACCACATGCCGGTGATCGAGAACGTCATGGTCGGCGCCGACCGGCACGCCCGGGCCGGGTTCTTCTCCGGCCTGCTGGCCCTGCCGCGGAGTGCCAAGGACGAGCGTGCGCTGCGGGAGCGGGCGCTCGCGGTCCTGTCCGAGCTCGGCATCGTGGAGTACGCCGGGCGGCTCCCGACCAGCCTTCCCTATCCGATCCGCAAGCGGGTCGCCCTCGCGCGGGCGCTGGTCGGCGAGCCGGAGCTGCTGCTGCTCGACGAGCCCGCCAGCGGCCTGTCCAACGCCGAGATGGCCGAGCTCGGCGAGCTGATCCGCGGGCTCACCGACCGGATGTCCGTGATGCTCGTCGAGCACCACATGGACCTGGTGATGAGCGTCTGCGACCACATCGTCGTGCTCGACTTCGGCAAGGTGATCGCGCGAGGGGGTCCGGACGAGATCCGCAACGACCCGGCTGTGCTGGCCGCCTATCTCGGCGAGGAGGTGGCGCACTGATGCTCGACGTGCACGAGCTCACCACCAGCTACGGGCCCGTCAAGGCCCTGGACGGCGTCAGCTTCTCCGCCCCGCAGGGCAAGGTGACCGCCGTACTGGGGGCCAACGGGGCGGGCAAGACCACGTTGCTGCGCACCCTGTCCGGGCTGATCCGTCCCGTCAGTGGCGAGGCGAAGCTGGACGGGGTGGACCTGGCCCGGACGCCGACCGAGGCGATGTCGGCCCTCGGGCTGGCCCACGTCCCCGAAGGGCGCGGCGTGATCACCGAGCTGACCGTCGCCGAGAACCTCCGGCTGGGCGGACTCGGCCGGGCCGACAAGGCCAAGCCGATCGACCTGGAGCGGGTCTACGCGCTGTTCCCGGTGCTCGGCGACCGCCGCAACGCGACCGCGGACACGCTCTCCGGCGGTGAGCGGCAGATGCTCGTGATCGGCCGCGCTCTGATGGCCGACCCGAAGATCCTGCTGCTCGACGAGCCGTCCCTCGGGCTCGCGCCCCGGATCGTCGCGCAGATCTTCGACCTGCTCAAGGGTCTCGTCGAGCGCGACGGGTTGACCGTCCTGCTCGTCGAGCAGAACGCCCGCAGCGCGCTGTCCATCGCCGACTTCGGAGTCGTGCTGAACCTCGGTCGCCTCGTGGTCCACGACGAGGCGCACGTCCTCGCCGCGGACGAGGGCCTCCGCCACGCCTACCTCGGCTTCTGAGCCGCGAACGAGACGGGAGACCTCGTGCAGCAGTTCCTCACCACCACGTTGACCGGGCTCACGCTCGGCTTCGTCTACGCCGCGTTCGCGCTCGCGCTCGTGCTGATCTGGCGCTCGACCCGGATCGTGAACTTCGCCCAGGCGCCGATGGCGATGATCACCACCTACGTCGCGCTGATGGTGATCGACGCCGGGCTGTCCTACTGGATCGCGTTCGCGGCCGCGTTGCTGTCCGGCTTCGTGCTCGGCGCGGTCGTCGAGCGGGTCTTCGTGCGGCCGGTCGAGGGCAAGTCGGAGATCAACGCGGTCATCCTCACCCTCGGCCTGTTCATCGTGATCCACGCCCTGGCTGCGGTCATCTTCGGCAACCGCTACCGGTCCTTCCCGGCCCCGTTCGGGGTTCGCGGCTTCCAGGCCGGCGACCTCACGATCGCGTTGACCGGGTTCGGCATCTTCACGATCGTGGCCGTTCTCGTGGTGATGGGGCTGCTCGTCGCGCTGTTCCGCTTCACCGACCTCGGCCTGCGGATGCGCGCGTCGGCGTTCAACGCCGAGGTGGCCCGGCTGCTCGGGGTGAAGGTCGGCCGGATGCTGACCCTCGGCTGGGCGCTGGCGGCGGTGGTCGGCTCGCTGTCGGGCCTGCTCATCGCCGGCGGCAGCCTGGTGCACCCCGGCTACATGGACTCGGTCGTGGTGTTCGGCTTCGTCGCCGCGGTCCTCGGCGGCCTCGACAGCCCGCTCGGCGCGGTGATCGGCGGGCTGCTGCTGGGGCTCTCGCTCAGCTACGTAAGCGGGTACGTCGGATCCGAGCTCGTCGCGCTCTCCTCGCTGGTGATCCTGATGCTGGTCCTGCTGCTCAAACCCGGTGGCCTGTTCTCGCACGCACGAGAGCGGAGGGTCTGACATGACCGCGATCGCCGCCGCCCGGGAACGGTTCCGCACCTCGACCCTGCTCCGCCACCTGCTGCTCGCGCTCGCCGGCCTGGTGGTCGTGATCGTCGTGCTGGAGAGCACCAGCGCGTTCCGCAACGCCCAGCTCGCCTCGATGGCCTACCTCGGCATCGCCGCCGGCGGGCTCACCGTGCTGACCGGCCTCAACGGCCAGCTGTCGCTGGGCCACGGGGCGTTCATGGCGATCGGCGCCTACACGACCGCGCTGTTCTACCAGGACACCGAGCCGGTGCTCCCGGTCGTGGGCGTGCTCGCCGCCGCAACCCTGGTCACCCTGGTGATCGGCGCAGTGGTCGGTGTCGCCGCGGCTCGGCTGCACGGCCCTTACATCGCCGGTGCCACGCTGGCCCTGGCGATCGCCGTACCCGGGATCGCGCTGTTCTTCGGCGACACCCTCGGCGGCGAGCAGGGGTTGAACGTCCGGGTGCCCGACATCCCGGACTGGTTCGCCGACGCCGTCTTCTTCCTCACCGCCAACGAGGTGACCCGCAGCCGCTACATCGCCTACATCGGCTGGCTGGCGCTGATCCTCACCTTCGTGCTGCTGGCGAACCTCTCCCGGAGCCGCGTCGGCCGGGTCTGGCGCGCGGTGCGCGACGACGAGGTCGCCGCCGAGATCGCGGGGATCAACCTCGGCCGCGCCCGGGTGCTGGCGTTCGTGGTGAGCGCCGCGGCCGCCGGGCTCGCCGGTGGGGTGATGGCGATGGCCGTGCGGATCACGGCACCGAGCGGGTTCACTCTCACGCTTTCGCTGACGCTGCTCACCGCTGTCGTGCTCGGCGGTCTGGGCAGCCTCCTCGGCGCGCTGATCGGTGCCGCGCTGCTGACCTTCCTGCCGCAGGTCGTCACGAACCTCGGGCAGGACATGGGGCTGTCGGCCCTCCAGGCGGCCGAGCTCTCGCCGCTGGTCTACGGCCTGACGATGGTGCTGGTGATCCTGCTGGCCCCGGCCGGGATCGTCGGCAGCGTGCGGGGGTGGTGGCGCCGTCGGACTTCTGGCTCGTAGCAGGTGGATTCGTCGAACATCAGGAGGCAGGACACCATGAGGAGACTGACCAGGAAGCTGACGCTGGTCACCAGCGTCATCACGACAGGCGCGATGGTCGCGGCGTGCGGAGCCGGCGCCGAGCGTGAGTCGGAGGGCGACGGCGGGGGCGGTGAGGCCTCCGACGTCGGGATCACCGAGGACACGATCACGATCGGCGCGCACTTTCCGCTGACCGGCGTCGCGTCGCCCGGCTACAGCGAGATCCCGACCGGGGCACAGGCCTACTTCGACTACGTCAACGCCGCCGGCGGCGTGAACGGCCGCACGATCGAGTACATCGTCCGCGACGACGGCTACAACCCGACGAACACCAGCCAGGTCACCAACGAGCTCGTGCTCCAGGACGAGATCTTCGCGATGGTCGGCGGCCTCGGCACCCCCACGCACAGCGCGGTCGTGGACTTCCTCAACAGCGAGGGCGTGCCGGACCTGTTCGTCTCCTCCGGCTCCCTGCAGTGGGGCGACAACCCCGAGGAGAAGCCCTACACCTTCGGCTGGCAGCCCGACTATGAGATCGAGGGCAAGATCATCGGCCAGTACGTCGCCGAGAACATGCCCGACGCCAAGGTGGGGCTGTTCCTCCAGGACGACGACCTCGGTGTCGACAGCGAGAAGGGCGTGCGGCAGTACCTCGACAAGCAGATCGTCGCGGTCGAGCGCTATACCTCGGGCAACACCGACGTCGCCCCGCAGATCGCCGGGCTGCAGGCCAAGGGCGCCGACCTGGTCCTCGGCTTCAACACCCCCTCCTACACCGCGCTCAGCCAGCTGGTCGCGATGAAGATCGGCTACAAGCCGAAGTGGTTCTACAGCTCGATCGGCTCGGACCCGGCGCTCGTCGGTGGTCTGCTCGCGAAGTTCTCCGAGGGCGCGGTCGAGGGCGGTGGCGCGCTGGACGGCGTGCTGACCTCGGAGTACATCCCCGGTGTCGACACCCCCGACAGCCCGTGGACCCAGCTGTGGCAGAAGGTGTGGGACGAGCACGGCAAGGACGGCGAGCTCACCAACTACCGGATCTACGGCATGTCGCACGCCTACGCGTTCGTGCAGGCGTTGATGGCAGCCGGCGAGAACCCCACCCGCGACGGGATCGTCGAGGCGCTCGAGGAGGTCGGCACCGAGCTCGAGGGCCCGCAGCTCGCGCCGTTCCGCTACAGCGCCGACAGCCACATGGGCATCTCCGGTGTGCAGCTCGTCGAGATCCAGGGCGAGGCCACCAAGGAGCTGACCCCGGTGCTCGTCACCGACATCGGCGACGCCCCGATCGAGGAGGACTCCTCAGGACAGGCGGACGACGCTCCGTCCGACAGCGGCCTGCCCGAGGTCGAGCCGGTCGGCTGACCGCCGTACCTCTGACCCCGTCGCACCCCGACACACCAGACAAGGCGGAACCGGATGGACCTGAACCTCTCCGACGAAGAACGCGAGATCCGCGAGTGGGTGCGCACCTTCGTGCGCAAGGAGATCATGCCGCTCGAGCCCGAGGTGCTCGCCCGCGAACGCCGCAACGAGCGTGGCCTGAAGGAGGAGGAGCTCAAAGCCCTTCAGGACAAGGCGAAAGCCTCCGGCTTCTTCGGCGTGCATACGCCGGAGGAGTACGGCGGCATGGGGCTCGGCGCGGTGATGAACGCGCTCGTCGAGGTCGAGCTCGGCCGCTCGTTCGTGCAGTTCAGGTTCGCCGGCGACGCCGACAACATCCTCTACTACGCCAACGACGAGCAGAAGGAGCGCTACCTGGTCCCCACGATCAACGGGGACCGCCGGAGCTGCTTCGCGATCACCGAGCCGGGCGCCGGGTCCGACGCCCGCGCGATCCGCACGTCGGCCGTGCGCGACGGCGACGAGTGGGTGATCAACGGCGAGAAGACGTTCATCACCGGCGGCAACGAGGCCGACTTCTGCATGGTCTTCGCGGTCACCGACAAGGAGCGCGGCGCCGACGGCGGGGTGACCTGCTTCCTCGTCGACCGGGACCAGGGCTGGCGCTCGGAGCACATCGACACGATGGGCGAGTGGGGTCCGGCCTCGCTGGTGTTCGAGGACGTCCGGGTCCCGCACTCGGCGATCCTCGGCGAGGAGGGCAAGGGCTTCGAGCTGGCGATGCGGTGGATCGGCAAGGGCCGCTACCTGCTGCCCGCCCGGGCCCTCGGCGCCTGCGAGCGGCTGGTCGAGATGGGCATGGAGCACGCCCGCAACCGGGTCACCTTCGGCAAGCCGATCGCCGAGCGCCAAGCCATCCAGTGGATGATCGCTGACTCCGCTGTCGAGATCGAGGCGCTGCGCTGGCTGGTGCTCGCGGCCGCGTGGCAGGTCGACGCCGGTCTCGACTCACGCCAGGCGCAGTCGATGGCCAAGCTGTACGGCGGCGTGCGGGCCAACGAGATCGTCGACCGGGTGCTGCAGATCCACGGCGGGATGGGCTACACCCGCGAGCTGCCCGTCGAGCGGTGGTACCGCGAGCTGCGCCTGCTGCGGATCTACGAGGGCACCGACGAGATCCAGCGCCGCACGATCGCCCGTAACCTGCTGAAGGGGCACGTCAGCGTCCGCGGCCACCTCGGCTGAGCCCCGGCTGGTCCGTCGAACATGCAGCTAGCACCCT
>JBMOMG010000114.1:0-22664 GCA_049323155.1 Actinomycetota bacterium
CCGTCGCCGACCGGGCCCGGAACCCCTGTCGAGCCCGGCCGGCGACGCTTCTCCAGGCCTTGAGCACTGATCTCAGGCCGGACCCCTCACGTGCCCGAGTGGCAGCTCTGACGTGCCTGGGAGGCGACAGAGCCCCGCTCGGGCACGTGGCGTCTCCGGCCGGCCCCCGCTGGTCGAGCTTGTCGAGACCCGGCTGGTCTCCGCTGGTCGAGCTAGTCGAAACCCGGGCGCCATCTGCTGGTCGAGCTTGTCGAGTCCAGCGGTGCGGGCCCGGCCCGGCGCCCTAGCGCCCCGGCTCGACGAGCTGGACGGAGCCGTCGGGGGCGCGCTCCTCGCGGTACAGCGAGCCGGTCTTGGGGCAGGTCCAGGTGCCCTCGCTGTCGGCGGCCTCGAGGCGCATCCCGGCGCGGCCGACCCAGCCGATCTGGCGGGCGGGCACACCGACCACCAGCGCGAAGTCGGGCACGTCGCGGGTCACCACGGCACCCGCGGCGACCATCGCCCAGCGACCGATCCGGACCGGTGCGACACACACCGCGCGGGCCCCGATCGAGGCACCCTCGCCGATCTTCACGCCGACCGCCTCCCAGTCGCCGCCACGCTTGAGCTTGCCGTCGGGGTCGACCGAGCGGGGGTACTCGTCGTTGGTCAGCACCGCGGCCGGGCCGATGAACACCCCGTCGCCGAGCTCGGCGGGCTCGTACACCAGCGCGTAGTTCTGCAGCTTGACGTTGTCGCCCATGACGACACCCGGTCCGACGTACGCGCCGCGGCCGATCACGCACCCGGCGCCGAGCCGGGCGTCCTCGCGGATCTGGGCCAGCTCCCACACCGACGTGCCGTCGCCGACCGTCGCGGACTCCGCGACCTGCGCTGTGGGCTGGACTCGGACCGTCACGGGATGCTCCTACTTGTCGACGTCACCGACTACGAAGAACATCGAGCCTAGTATCGACACCATGTCGGCCACGACGCAGCCCGTCAGCAACTCGGGCAGCACGGCCACGTTGTTGAACGACGCCGTGCGCAGCTTCATCCGCCACGGCGTCTTCTCCCCGCGCGAGACCAGGTAGTAGCCGTTGATGCCGAGCGGGTTCTCCGTCCAGGCGTACGTCGATCCCTCGGGTGCCTTGAGGATCTTCGGCAGCCGCACGTTGATCGGGCCGCGGTCGAGCGAACGGAGCCGGTCGATGCACGCCTCGGCGATGTCGAGGGAGACCTGCACCTGGTCCAGCAGCAGGCCGAAGCGCGCGTAGCCGTCGCCCTCGGTGCGCACCGGCACGCGCATCACCCCGTCGGTGACCAGCTCGCCGTACGCCAGGTAGGGCTCGTCGCGGCGCAGGTCGAAGTCCACGCCGGAGGCGCGCGCGATCGGCCCGGAGACGCCGTACGCGTCGATCAGCTCCCGGGACAGGATCCCGACGTTCTGGGTGCGGGCCTGGAAGATCTCGTTGCCGAAGATCAGGTCCTCGATCTGCGGCATCCGGGAGCGTACGGCGCGCACCGCCTCGCCGCACCGGTCGAGCCAGCCGGCCGGGATGTCGTCCTTGAGGCCGCCGACCCGGTTGAACATGTAGTGCATCCGGCCACCGGAGAGCTCCTCCATCACCTGCTGGATCGTCTCGCGCTCGCGGAAGGCGTAGAACATCGGTGTGATCGCACCGAGCTCGATCGGGTAGGAGCCCATGAACATCAGGTGGTTCAGCACCCGGTTCAGCTCGGCGAGCAGGGTCCGCAGCCACACCGCGCGCTCCGGCACCTCCATGCCGAGCATCCGCTCGACGGCGAGCACCACGCCGAGCTCGTTGGAGAACGCCGAGAGCCAGTCGTGCCGGTTGGCGAGCACGATGATCTGCCGGTAGTCGCGGACCTCGAACAGCTTCTCCGCGCCGCGGTGCATGTAGCCGATGATCGGCTCGGCGTGGACGATCCGCTCGCCGTCGAGGGTCAGCTGCAGCCGGAGCACGCCGTGTGTGGCGGGGTGCTGCGGGCCGATGTTGAGGATCATGTCCTGGGTGGCCATGCCCGGGCCGCCGCCGCGTTCGTAGCCGAACCCGGCTGCGCCTGCGCCCATGCCGACAGTGATCTGCTCGTGCTGCTGACCGGTCACCGGCCCATCGTGGCACGGCGGTGACCGGTTTGGGCCCACCGCGCCGGTTTCGCCGCCGGCCGGGGCGCTCGGCGCCGGCGGGCCCGGCGGCCGCCCGCGCGACCGTGGACCCGCCCTCACGACGAGCCGGCCCTCGGACGGGACAGCAGCTCTTCCATCGGTTCCGGAGCCGATGTGGGATCGGCTCCGGAACCCCCTATGGAGGAGCCCCACGTGCTATCTCCGCGAGGGCCAACTACTACGAGGATCACCCCGACCCCCGTGTTCTGTTCGCCGAATCGTGTCTTCGGTGCATCTCGCGCCCGTTCGGGGGCCTCTCGGCAGCACCCGATGCCCCCGACGAGTCAGGCCGGAGCCGCCCGAACGGGCCATCGCTAGCCTTGGCGGCGATGGACGATCTCTTCGCGCCCCCCGGCAACACCTGGCAGCCGGTCTCGCCCCAGCTCAGGCGGCTGCGCCGTGTCGTGCTCGCCGGCTGGGCGGGCGTCGTACTCGTGGCGCTGCTGGTGCTCGCCTGGCTGTTCTCGCTCCCACTCGGCGTGACCGTGCCCGCCGCGGTGGCGGTCGTCGCGCTCGCGGTCTGGGGCTGGTGGCTGGTCGGCCGCAACGTGCACCACTGGGGGTACGCCGAGCGCGACGAGGACCTCTACATCAAGCACGGGGCGCTGTTCCGCGAGCTCGTGGCGGTGCCGTACGGCCGGATGCAGTACGTCGACATCACCGCCGGACCGCTGGAGCAGCTGTACGGCATCGCCACCGTGCGACTGCACACGGCGAGCCCTGGCACCAGCGCCCGCATCCCCGGCCTGCCCGCCGATGACGCAGCCCGTCTCCGGGACCGGCTGACCGAGCTCGGGGAGTCGCAGGCGGCCGGGCTGTGACCGAGCGTCCCCCGCAGCGGCTGTCCCCGCTGACCCCGGTCGTCCGCGGGTTCATCGTGCTGGTCGCCGCCGCCACGACGGTGTTCCGCGACGTCGCGCAGGGCGAGATCGGGCCCGCCGCGGTCATGTTCGCGCTCGTGCTGATCGGGGGGGCGGTGTACGGCCTCGCGTCGTGGCTGCGCACGACGTTCTGGATCGAGGCCGACGAGCTGCGCGTCGACACCGGCGTGGTCTCACGGCAGTCACGCCGGATCCGGATCGACCGGCTGCAAGGGGTCGACATCGTGCAGCCGTTCGTCGCGCGGCTGTTCGGGCTCGCCGAGCTGCGCATGGACGTGGCAGGCGGCAACGCGCGCGAGGGTTCGCTGGCGTACCTGCCGCTCGCCGAGGCGGCCCGGCTGAAGGACCTGCTGCTCGACCGTCGTGCGGAGCTCGGGGGCGCCGGCGCCGCGAGAGCGGGCGTGGCCGGGCCGGCCGGGGCGACCGGGACGGGCGGGCAGAGCGCAGCGATTCTCGCCGCCGCCGCGGGTGGGGCGAGCCAGGGAATCGGCCGGCCCACCGGGTTGGGCTGGCCGGAGCTCGCCGGGGTCTCGACGGGCTCGACCAGCGGGGTCTCGACGGACTCGACCAGCGGGGTCTCGACGGACTCGGGCAGCGGGGTCTCGACCCCTTCGACGGGCTCAGGACATCGCCTTCGACAGGCTCAGGGCACCGCGGGCTCGACCAGCGGGGTCCGCCTGGCTACCGGGCTGGGATGGCCGGATGGGGTCTCGACGAGCTCGACCACCGGCGGGGTCTCGACGGGCTCGACCACCGGGGGCGGGGTCTCGACAAGCTCGACCACCGGGGCGAGCGAGCGAGTGGTGGCGCGGATCGAGCTGCCGATGCTGCTGAAGTCGATCGCGTACTCCGGTGAGACCGTGGTCATGCTCGTGGTGATCGCCGGGCTGCTGATCGGGTTCGGCGTGGCCGGCGAGTGGGTCGGCATCGGGGCGATCCTGCCGGTCGTGGCGGGGTTCGGCGTGTCGATGTTCCGCCGGTTCTCCCAGAACTACGGGTTCACCGTCTCGGAGACCCCGGCCGGCCTCCAGGTCAAGCGCGGCCTGTTCGACCTGAGCCGGCAGACGATCGCGCTGAAGCGGGTGCAGGGCGTGGTGGTGACCGAGCCGCTGATGTGGCGCCGGTTCGGCTGGGCCCGGCTCGATGTGTCGATCGCCGGCTACGGCACCGGGGTGGAGTCCGAGGCCGCACCTCCGACGGCAGTGCTCCCGGTCGGTCGGCGGGACGTGGTGCACGCGCTGGCCCGGCACGTCCTGCAGGGCCTGGAGCCGACCGAGGTGGAGCTCAAGCCTGTGCCGAGGCGGGCCCGGTGGTTCGCGCCGATCGGGTACCGGTACCTCGGCGTCGGCACCGACGAGCAGCTCGTCGTGGCCCGCGAGGGTTGGGTGGGTCGTCGTACCCATGCCGTGCCGCAGGCCCGGGCCCAGTCGGTGCGGCTCACCCAGGGACCGTTGCAGCGCAGGCTCGGGCTGGCCGACGTACACCTCGACAGCCCGCCCGGCCCCGTCACCGCGCGCGCGAAGCACCGTGACGCCGCCGAGGCCCGCCGGCTGTTCGACGTCGAGGTGGCGATGACCGCCTGGGCGCGCAGGCAGCTGGACGCCGACGCGCGCTGACGGCTACAGGTCGGCGACTTCCCCAGCGCTGTGGACGCATCGCACGGCGTATGTCGCGTGTGGAGCGTCCATAACCCCGCGTTACAAGGGAGGAGGAGGGGGGTCAGATGCCGCGCAGGACGCCGCTCTGCTTGAGGCGGCGCCAGACGGCCTCGCGGCGGTGTACGACGATGTCCTCGGTCAGGTGCAGCTTGTCCTTCCACACCACGATGTCGTCGACGACCGGCAGGCACAGCGGTGCGCCGTCGCAGAACACGTCGGCGACGTCGGCGGTGTAGACGTTGTCCGAGAGCGACGCCACGGTCTCGTAGAAGGTGTCGCTGGCCGGTTGCTCCTCGATCGGCACGGAGCACTGCTCGAGGGTCTCCGCCGCGGAGAGGCACTCCAGCGGGTCGCGGTTGCCGGTCAGCGGGAGGCTGTTGAGCATCACCACGCGGCGGCCCTGGGCGCTGATCTGCTCCACGGTCTCCTTGGTGCTGTTGAACACCAGCTCGCGGACGTCGTCCTCGGTCGAGCCGTCGGCGCGGACCAGCCGCTTCTTCCAGCGACCGTCCTCGCGAGCCATCGCGGAGAGCACGACCACGTCGGGGTCGAGCTCGGGCAGCACCTTGTCGTACCAGGGCCCGCGGCTGTCGAGGCACTCCGTGGCGCGCTCCTCGTCGAAGTCGCTGTCGACCACGCCGGCCTGCCACGGGCAGCCGCGGACGGCGTTGACCGAGAGGGTCAGGTCGTGCTCCTGCGCCAGCTTCTTGAACATCGCGATCAGCATCTCGGCGTGGCTGTCGCCGACCAGCGCGATGTGCGTGCCGGAGCCCTTCACGAGGACGCAGGCGTCGGGGTCCTCGGGGGTGCAGGGCGGGTAGTCGTCCGGCTCCTTCATCAGCTTCTCGTAGTCGATCCCGCTCGGCACCGGCGCCTTGCGGTCGGCGCGGCTGACCTCGCGGACGTCGGAGTCACGCAGGGCTGCCTCGCTCGGCTCCGGCATCACCGAGGCGACCGGCACCGACGCGACGGCGGTCGAGGCCAGACGCGGGGTGCGCTCGGAGCTCAGCACGACCGGCACCACGAGCGCAGCGACGGCGGCGCTGCTGGTGAGGCCGACCAGGGCGGTCTGCCAGCGGAAGGGGTGGAGCGCCTGCGCGCTGCGGATCGGGGTCTCCAGCACCTGGAACGACAGGGCCGCGAGTCCGGTGCTGAGGCCGATCGCGAGCGCCGCGACGGTCAGCGGCTTGATCTCGAGCACCTCGGTCAGCACCAGGATCACCGGCCAGTGCCAGAGGTACGTGCCGTAGGAGACCTTGCCGAGGAAGACCGGGATGTGCCGCGACAGCTGCCGGGAGAGGAAGCCGTCCTCGCTGAGCATGATGCCGCCGACGAGCGCGACCGAGGCGACGGTGGCGAGGATGCCGCGCCACGACGGGGTCAGCTCGAGCAGGCCGCTGCCGAGCACGAGCATGCTGACGAGCCCGACGCCCGCGACCACGCCACCTGCCCGGCCGGTGGGCCGGACGCTCGGCCGGGCGGCGAGCGCACGCATGCCGAGGGCGAGCAGCACCCCGGCCAGCATCTGGTAGAGCCGGGCGTCGGTGCCGTAGTAGGCCCAGCTGACGTTGAGCTGTGCCCACACCAGCTGCGAGACCAGGGATGCGGCGAGGAGGCCGCCGACGACGGCCGGGATCAACCGGGGGTGCTTGGCGGAACGGCGGAAGAGGAAGACCAGCAGCAGCGGGAAGAACAGGTAGAACTGCTCCTCGATCGCCAGGGACCAGAAGTGCAGGAACGGGCTCTCGTCGATTCCGGAGGCGAAGTAGTCCTGCTGCTTGAACAGGAAGTTCCAGTTCGCGACGTACAGCAGGGCGCTCTGCGCGTCACCGACCAGCGGCAGCCGGCGGGCCAGCGGTGTGATCAGCAGGAAGACCGTGGCCGTCGCGACGATCACCACGACCGCCGCGGGCAGCAGCCGGCGGACGCGTCGGGCGTAGAACCGGCCGATGTCGAGACGGCCTGTGCGGTCGAGCTCGCTGAGGATCGCGCTGCTGACCAGGAACCCCGACAGCACGAAGAACAGGTCGACCCCGATGAACCCGCCGGCGGCCCAGGCCAGGCCGGCGTGGAAGAGGACGACGAGGTAGACCGCGATGGTGCGCAGTCCATCGAGAGCAGGCCGGTAGGTCCAGGGCATGGGCATCGACGTTACGGGAATTCCCTTTACCTTGCCCACTCCGGGTGAGCGAGCGCACAAGCCCTTTGTCCCCCGGATGGAACCGGCTCAAACCGACTGCGTGAGCCACCCCACAGCACCCCGTGCGGGACCGCCCGCAGCCGTCAGCACCCACCAGAACCCGCCGAGGCTGACCGGGTCGGTGAGCTCGGCGGCCTCACCCGCCGCGGAGAGCGCGCGGACGTAGCCCTGTGGGTCGCTGGTGGCCAGCGCCAGGTCGGGTCGGCGGCCCTCGACCCCGAGCCGGTGCAGCGCGTCTCTCTGGCGTACGACGGTCCCGCCGACCCGCGCCGCGACCGCGTCGACCGCGACGTCGGCGGTCACGTCACGCGACCCGTTCGGGAGTACGTCGACCTCGCGACCGTCGCGGTAGGAGCGCATCGACCCGAACACCGGCCGGTCGGCCGCCGTGTGCCCGTAGTCCACGGCGACGGCCAGCCCGTTGGTGACCCGGCTCACCACGTCGGCCCAGGCCTCGTCGCGGGTGGTGCCGACCTCGACCCGGGAGCCGGGTTCGGCGCCGTCGAGCGGCCACCACTGCTCGCACCACGCGGCCAGGCCCGCCGGCACGACCCGGTCGGTGAGCCGGGCGCCGAGCGTCTCGCGGCCGGTCGCGGGGTCGACGTGCACCACGCGCGGCACGCCCTCCGGGTCCACCTCGACGACGTGGCAGGGGATGTTGTCGAGCCACTCGTTGGCGACCACGAGCCCGTCGACCTCCACGGGCAGGGCCGGGGACCAGTCGATCGCCCCGGGCAGCTCGACCGGACGCTCTGCGACCTCGACGCCGAGCAGGGTCAGCGACGGGTCGATCCGGTGCGCCTCGGCGAGCAGCTCGCCGCGGCCGGCGCCGACGTCGACGATCGTGTCCAGGCCGGCCCGCCGGGCGAGGTCGACCAGGGCCCGGGCGAACAGCGGTGAGGCATGCACCGAGGTGCGGAAGTGCGCCCGCGGCGACTCCCGCCGGAAGAACCCGCCGGGTCCGTACAACGCCGCGTCCCAGGCCGTCTTCCACGGCGGGTCGGTGGTCGGCGGCGGCATCGGCGGGATGCCCAGGCTGATCGGGCCGGTCATGCCGGTCAGGTTACGCGGACCGGGACAGGGGGTAGATCTGTGACCGAGGCCACGTATCGCCCGGTCCGCCCAGCGACGTACCGTTGAGGGCGCACGAGCCCAGCAAACCGTCCGGTACCCCGAAACCTGGGGACTGGAACGAAAGGTGAGTTCGAGATGACCCGTATCGGGGTTGTGGGCGCCGGTCGTGTCGGCGCCGTCCTCGCGGCCGCACTGCGCGCCGCGGGCCACGAGATCGTGGCCGTCGCCGGTGAGTCGCCGGCGTCGCGCGCGCGGATCGAGGCGCTGCTGCCCGGCGTCCCGGTGCTCAAGCCGTCCGCGGTGTCCCGCGCCGCCGACCTGCTGCTGCTCACCGTCCCCGACGACATGCTCGAGAACGTCGTGAACATGCTGAGCGCGAGCGGTGCGATCCGGTCGGGGCAGTACGTCGTGCACACCTCCGGCAAGCACGGGCTCGCCGCGCTGCAGCCGGCCGCCGACCTCGGCGCGCACGTGCTCGCGATGCACCCGGCGATGACCTTCACCGGCACCGGGATCGACCTCGGCCGCCTCTCCGGCTGCGTCTTCGGCGTCACCGCCGGCGACGACACGCGCGCGCTCGCGGAGACCCTGGTCGCCGACCTCGGCGGCTCCCCGATCTGGGTGCCCGAGGAGCGCCGCGCGCTCTACCACGCCGGCCTCGCCCACGGCGCCAACCACCTGGTCACGCTCGTCTCCCAGGCGATGGACCTGCTCCGCGAGTCCGGGGCCGAGGACCCCGCGGCGACGCTGCGTCCGCTGCTCGGTGCCGCGCTCGACAACGCGTTGTCGTACGGCGACGCGGCGCTGACCGGCCCGATCGTGCGCGGCGACGTGAACACCGTCCGCGCCCACCTCGTCGACATCGCCGAGAGCTCGCCGTCGACGCTGCAGTCCTATGTCGCGATGGCGCGCGCCACCGCGGAGCGGGCGATGCTCGACGGGCGGCTGCTGCCCATCCGCGGCGCCAAGATCTTCCGGATCCTCGACGAGGCGGTCGGAGGCGAGGTCTCGACAAGCTCGACCACCGGGGTGGGCTCGACCACCGGTGGGGTCTCGACGGGCTCGACCAGCGGCCGGGTCTCGACGGGCTCGACCACCGGGGTGGGCTCGACCAGCGGTGGGGTCTCGACCAGCACTGACCGTGGCGGACGGGGCGCGTGAACGCGCCGAACAGTGCCGTCGTCGGGCCCGCCGTACGCCGCCCCGTCGTCGCGGGCACCCGGGCCGACCTGGCCGCAGCGCTGGCCGACGTCCGGACCCGCGGCGGCAAGGTGGCGTTCGTGCCGACGATGGGGGCGCTGCACGAGGGGCACGCGACGCTGATGCGGGCCGCGCGCGAGCGCGGCGACGCGGTCGTGGTGTCGATCTTCGTCAACCCGATGCAGTTCGGGCCGGGGGAGGACCTCGACCGCTACCCGCGCACCTTCGACGCCGACCTCGAGGTCTGTGCCGCCGAGGGTGTCGACGTGGTGTTCGCGCCGACGGTCGACGAGGTCTACCCCGACGGCGAGCCGCAGGTCACCCTCGAGCCCGGCCCGCTCGCGACGGTGCTGGAGGGGGCCAGCCGGCCCACCCACTTCCGCGGCGTGCTGATCGTGGTCGCCAAGCTGTTCGGCCTGGTCGGGCCGGACCTGGCGTTCTTCGGCGAGAAGGACTACCAGCAGCTCGTGCTGATCCGGCGCATGGTCGCCGACCTGTGCATGAGCGTCGAGGTGGTCGGCGTGGAGACGGTGCGTGAGCACGACGGGCTCGCGCTGTCCTCGCGCAACCGCTACCTCGACGAGGAGCAGCGCGTGTCCGCCCTGGCGCTGTCCCGCGCGCTCGCGGCCGGCCGCGAGGCAGGCGAGGAGCTCGCCGAGCCCACCGGCAGCCGCACCCCGGCCGAGCACGCCCTCGGGGCCGCCCGAGCCGTGCTCCGCGACGCGCACGGCGTGGACTTCGACTACCTCGAGCTGGCCGCGCCGGACCTCGGGCCGGCGCCAGCACAAGGACCTGCCCGGCTGCTCATCGCCGCCCGGGTCGGCAACACCCGTCTGATCGACAACACCGCCCTGACCCTGGGCGGCCGAGCAGGGAGCAACGAGCAATGCTGCGCACGATGATGAAGAGCAAGATCCACCGCGCCACGGTGACGCAGGCCGACCTGCACTACGTCGGCTCGGTGACCGTCGACGAGGACCTGCTCGACGCAGCCGACCTGCTGCCCGGCGAGCTGGTGCACATCGTCGACATCACCAACGGCGCCCGGTTGGAGACCTACACGATCGCCGGCGAGCGCGGCTCCGGGGTGATCGGCATCAACGGCGCCGCCGCCCGGCTCGTGCAGCCCGGCGACCTGGTGATCCTGATCGCCTACGGGCAGATGGAGACCGCCGAGGCGCGGGAGTACAAGCCGAGCGTGGTCTTCGTCGACGCCGACAACCGGATCGTCGCCACCGGCGCCGACCCTGCCGAGGCGCTCGCCGACAGCGGCCTGCTGCGCGGGGACCTCACCTACGCCGGCGCCCGGTAGGCCCCGCACCATGACTGGGCCCTCGCTGCCCGAACGACTCGGGGCCCCCGAACCCGGCTGGACCACCGAGGCGGACGTCGTCGTGGTCGGCTCCGGCATCGCCGGGCTCACCGTCGCGCTGCGCACGCGCGCCGACCTCCCGGGCAGCAAGGTGCTCGTGGTCACCAAGGACCTGCTCTCGGCCGGCTCGACGACCTGGGCCCAGGGCGGGATCGCCGCGGCGCTCGACCCGGCCGACACCCCCGACGAGCACCTCACCGACACCCTGGTCGCCGGCGCCGGCCTGTGTGACGAGACCGCGGTGCGGACCATGGTCACCGAGGGCCCGGACGCCGTCCGGGAGCTGATCGCGCTCGGCACCCACTTCGACCAGACCCCCGCCGGCGAGCTCGCGCTCACTCGCGAGGGCGGCCACCTGCGCCGGCGGATCGCACACGCAGGCGGCGACGCCACCGGCGCGGAGATCCAGCGCGCCCTGGTCGCCGCGGTGGCCGCCGACCCCGGCATCGAGGTGATCGAGCACGCGCTGGTGCTCGACGCGCTGCCCGCTGCCGACGGCGGCGTCGCGGGGGTGACCCTGCACGTGATGGGCGAGGGCCAGCCGCACGGCGTCGGCGCGGTGGTCGCGCGGGCCGTGGTGCTCGCCAGCGGCGGGATGGGTCAGGTGTTCTCCGCGACCACGAACCCCTCGGTGTCGACCGGCGACGGTGTCGCCTTGGCGCTGCGGGCAGGCGCCGTGCTGCGCGACATCGAGTTCGTGCAGTTCCACCCCACCGTGATGTGGCTCGGCGAGGAGTCCCAGGGGCAGCAGCCGCTGATCTCCGAGGCGGTCCGCGGCGAGGGCGGCTTCCTCGTCGACGACGCCGGCGTCCGGTTCATGGAGGGCGTGCACCCGCTGGCCGACCTCGCCCCGCGCGACGTGGTCGCCAAGGCGATCATGCGCCGGATGCGCGAGACCGGTGCGGCGCACGTGTGGCTCGACGCCCGTCACTTCGGCGCCGAGATGTGGGAGCACCGGTTCCCCACGATCCTCGCCTCCTGCCGCGTCCACGGGATCGACCCGGTCAGCGACCTGGTCCCGGTCGCCCCGGCCTGCCACTACGCCTCCGGCGGGGTGGCCACCGACCTCGACGGCCGCTCCACGGTGCCCGGCCTCTACGCCTGCGGCGAGGTGGCCTGTTCCGGCGTGCACGGCGCCAACCGGCTGGCGTCGAACTCCCTGCTCGAGGGCGTCGTCTTCGCCCGGCGCATCGCCGCGGCGCTGGCCCAGGACCTGCCGCCGGCACGGCAGGTCGCCGCGGACCGTCGTACCCCTGGGCTGGTGGGGGCCTACGCGACCCCCGCGGTGCAGAAGGTGATGACCGAGCACGCCGGAGTGCTGCGCACCGACGCCGGGCTGGCCGAGGCCGCGCGGACCCTCGCCGAGATCGGGCGTACGACGCCGGGGCAGCCGGACACGTACTCCTGGGAGGCCACCAACCTGCTGACCGTGGCGACCGTGCTCGTCGAGGCCGCCCGGATCCGGCAGGAGACCCGCGGCTCGCACTGGCGCGAGGACTACCCCGACGTCGACGACGCGCACTGGTTCGGTCACGTCGACGAGGAGCTGGTCGAGGGCACACTGAGCACCCGCTACGTCCCCGCAGCGGCCGCCGCCACCACAGGAGAGACATCGTGAGCATCGTCCGGGCCCCCTTCGCCGACCTGCCGACCGCGCTGGTCACCGAGCTCGACGACGCCGGGCTGGACCCGCGCGCGGTCTACGACAGCGTCGTCGAGGCGATCGACGAGGACGTGCCCGAGGTGGACGTGACCAGCGAGGCGACGATCCCCGCGAGCACCACCGCGACCGCCGACCTGCTGGTCCGCGGCGAGGGCGTCCTGGCCGGCGCGGCGGTCGCCGAGCTGGTGATGCGCTTCGTCGCGGGTAGCCACGTCGAGGTCTCCCGCGAGATCCCCGACGGCTCGCGGGTCGGTCCCGGCGACGTCGTGCTGACCGTTCACGGCCCGGTGCGGATGCTGCTGACCGCCGAGCGGACCGCGCTGAACTACCTCGGGCACCTGTCCGGCGTCGCCACCGCCACCCGCACCTGGGTGGACGCGGTCGAGGGCACCGGCGCGCGGATCCGCGACACCCGCAAGACCACGCCGCACCTTCGAGCGCTGGAGAAGTACGCCGTGCGCTGCGGCGGCGGCACCAACCACCGCGCCACCCTGTCCGACCAGGCGCTGGTCAAGGACAACCACGTGCTCGCCGCCGGCGGTGTCGTCGAGGCCTACCAGGCGGTGCGGCACCACCTCCCCGAGCTGCCGGTGCAGGTGGAGGTGGACACCCTCGAGCAGCTCACCGACCTGCTCGCCGCGGGCTGCGACCAGATCCTGCTCGACAACATGGACACCGCGACCATGCGCGAGGCGGTCGAGATCAACAAGGGCCGCGCCAAGCTGGAGGCCTCCGGCGGGCTCACCCTCGACCGGGCCCGCGAGGTCGCGGCCACCGGCGTGGACTTCCTGGCGATCGGGGCGCTGACGCACTCGGCGAAGGTGCTCGACATCGGCATGGACCTGCGCCCCTCGGAGGCGACGCAGTGACCGCGCCGCTGCTGTGCGCCGACATCGGCAACAGCCACACGACGATGGGGATCGTCGCCGACGGCGACGTGTCGCTGCACTGGCGGGTGGCCACCGACGAGCGGCGCACCGCCGACGAGTGGGCGGTGCTGATCCGCAACCTCGTCGCCGACTCCGACACCCACCCGGCGGGCGTGGCGGTGTGCTCGACGGTGCCCTCGGTGCTGCACGAGTGGCGCGACATGCTCCGCGACTACTACGCCGACATCCCGCACGTGGTCGTCGAGCCGGGCGTGCGCACCGGGGTGCCGATCCTGATGGACAACCCGCGCGAGGTCGGCTCGGACCGGATCATCAACGCGCTGGCCGCGGCGACGGAGTACGACGGTCCGTCGATCGTCGTCGACTTCGGGACCGCCACCACCTTCGACGTGGTCAGCGCCAAGGGGGAGTACATCGGCGGCGCGATCTCCCCGGGCATCGAGATCTCGCTGGAGGCGCTGGGCCGGCGTGGCGCGCAGCTGCGCAAGGTCGAGCTGCTCCGCCCCCGGCACGTGATCGCCAAGAACACCGTCGAGGCGCTGCAGTCCGGCGTGCTCTACGGGTTCGCCAGCCAGGTCGACGGGATCGTCACGCGGATGGTCGCCGAGCTCGGGGTCGACGGGCCGGTGAACGTGATCGCCACCGGGGGTCTGGCCCCGCTCGTCGTGGACGAGTGCGCCACCGTCACCGACCACCAGCCGTGGCTCACCCTGCGCGGCCTGGAGCTGGTGTTCCACCGCAACAACCCCTGAGCGTCCGGCTCGTCCGACCCCATAGGCTTGGGCACCATGACCGAGCAGACGAACCCCGACGCCACCGCCGTGGAGGACGACCTCCCCGAGCAGATGCGGGTGCGGCGCGAGAAGCGGGAGCGACTGCTCGGGTCCGGCCGGCCGGCCTACCCCCTCAACGTCGAGCGCACCCACACGCTGCGCGAGATCCGGGAGAAGTACGACCCGCTGCTGGAGGCCGGCGACCTGGTTCCTGACACCCGCACCGGCGAGCAGGTCGCGGTGGTGGGCCGCGCGGTGTTCGTGCGCAACACCGGCAAGCTGTGCTTCGCGCGGCTGCGCGAGGGCGACGGCACCGAGCTCCAGGTGATGCTGTCGCTGGCCGACGTGGGCGCCGAGAGCCTCGAGGAGTTCAAGTCCCTGGTGGACATCGGCGACCTGATCGCCGTACAGGGTGAGGTGATCACCAGCCGTCGCGGCGAGCTGTCGGTGCAGGCGACCGCCTGGCAGATGGCCGCGAAGACGCTGCGCCCGCTGCCCAACGAGTACAAGCCGCTCTCCGACGAGGCCCGGGTCCGGCTGCGCTACGTCGACATGATCGTCAACCCGGAGTCGCGCTCGATCGTGCGCACCAAGGCCACCGTGCTGCGCACCTTGCGGTCGGTGCTGGACGACCAGGGCTTCATCGAGGTGGAGACCCCGGTCCTGCAGCTGACCAACGGCGGCGCCGCGGCCCGGCCGTTCCGCACGCACCTCAACGCCTTCGACCAGCCGATGCTGCTGCGGATCGCGCTCGAGCTGGACCTGAAGAAGGCGATGATCGGCGGCGTCGACCGGGTCTACGAGATCGGCCGGACCTTCCGCAACGAGGGCCTGGACTCCACCCACGCCGCCGAGTTCTCGATGCTCGAGGCCTACCAGGCCTACGGCGACTACAACACGATGGCCGAGCTCACCCGCACCCTGGTGATCGAGTGCGCCCGCGCGGTCGGCCGCACCGTGATCCCCGCCCGCGACGGGTCGTACGTCGACCTCGAGGAGCCGTGGCGCGAGGCGACCTTGTTCGAGCTGATCTCCGAGCGGCTCGGCGAGCAGGTCGACCAGCACACGTCGCACGAGACGCTCAAGGGCTACGCCGACAAGCACGGCGTCGAGCTGCAGCCGCACTGGAACGCCGGCGAGGTGGCGCTCGAGCTCTACGAGAAGCTCGTCGAGCACACCCTGATCAAGCCCACGTTCGTGCGCGACTACCCCGAGGCGGTCCGCCCGCTGGCCAAGCCGCACCGCTCCGAGCCGGGGCTCGTCGAGGCCTGGGACCTGATCATCAACGGCATCGAGCTGGCCCCGGCCTACTCCGAGCTCAACGACCCGGTGATCCAGCGCGAGCGGCTCGTCGAGCAGTCGCTGCTCGCCGCGCAGGGCGACCCCGAGGCGATGGAGCTCGACGAGGCATTTCTGAAGGCGATGGAGTTCGGGATGCCGCCGGCCGGCGGAATGGGCATGGGTGTCGACCGGCTGGTCATGCTGCTGACCGGTGCCGGAATCCGGGAGACGATTCTGTTCCCGCTGCTGCGCCCCGAATGACCTCCCCCGTCCCCTTGTAACGCGGGGTTATGGACGCAAAACACGCGGTATGCCGCGTGCAAAGCGTCCAAAACACGGTGCAAGTCCGGGCTTGAAACAAATCGCCCAGACATTTTCGGCCGGTCCGATTCGGAAATACCACCGGCGTGCCACTATGTTCGTGGCGACGCCGGCGGATGGGGGATTAGCCTGCGGCGTCGGAAACCACCGGACGGGGAAACAAGAAAGGCATCGAAATATGGCGCAGCGGGTCAATGTCATCCTCGTCGACGACCTCGACGGTGACGACGCCGCCGAGACGGTCTCCTTCGGCCTCGACGGCGTGGAGTACGAGATCGACCTGAACGAGAACAACGCCGCCGAGCTCCGCCAGGCCCTGGGCCGCTACATCGAGGCCGGCCGTCGTGTCGCGGGTCGCAAGGCGTCGGGCCGGCGTCGCGGGCAGCGGATCGCCGCCGGCGGCGACACCGGCCCCAGTGCGTCCGACATCCGGGCCTGGGCGCGCGACAACGGCTGGGACGTGCCCGAGCGTGGCCGGGTCTCCGCGGAGGTGCGGGAGGCGTACGCCGCAGCGCACTAGACCGTCTCGCGGCAGCCGCATGCCGTAGCCCGTCCAGGGCACAGCCACCGCGGGCCGCCGTACTCCCCTCGGAGTCACCGACCACCGGAGACCACCGGACGAGCCGCACGGCCCGAGACGACAGGGCCGGGCGGCTCGTTCGCTCTCAGCGAAGCGTGAGGGGGCCTCCCGAGGGAACACATAGGGTTGGCGGGGAGTTGTCCTTGTCAGAGCCGACAGAGGGGCCGGTGAAGGTGCCGGCGAGCAGTGTCCGGGGCGCAGACAGCCGACTTCGACGCGGACTAGAGTGCAGAGAACAGCCCCCGTCGCAGCGTCGGCGGTGAGCACGCAAGGAGCGATGAGGAAAACATGTTCGAGCGGTTTACAGACCGAGCCCGTCGGGTGGTCGTCCTGGCCCAGGAAGAGGCCCGGATGCTCAGCCACAACTACATCGGCACCGAGCACATCCTCCTGGGCCTGATCCACGAGGGCGAGGGCGTTGCCGCCAAGGCGCTCGAGAGCCTGGGCATCTCGCTCGAGGCGGTGCGTGCGCAGGTCGAGGAGATCATCGGTCAGGGCCAGCAGGCGCCCAGCGGCCACATCCCCTTCACGCCCCGCGCGAAGAAGGTGCTCGAGCTGTCGCTGCGCGAGGCGCTGCAGCTCGGCCACAACTACATCGGCACCGAGCACATCCTGCTCGGCCTGATCCGTGAGGGTGAGGGCGTCGCCGCCCAGGTGCTGGTCAAGCTCGGCGCCGACCTGAACCGGGTCCGCCAGCAGGTGATCCAGCTGCTCTCCGGCTTCCAGGGCAAGGAGACGGCCACGGCCGGCACCGCGCCCGAGGGTGCGCCGTCGAGCTCGCTGGTGCTCGACCAGTTCGGCCGCAACTACACCCAGGCCGCGCGCGAAGGAAAGCTCGACCCGGTCATCGGGCGCGAGAAGGAGATCGAGCGCGTGATGCAGGTGCTCTCGCGCCGCACCAAGAACAACCCTGTCCTGATCGGTGAGCCCGGCGTCGGCAAGACCGCCTGCGTCGAGGGCCTGGCCCAGTCGATCGTGCGCGGCGACGTGCCGGAGACGCTGAAGGACAAGCAGATCTACAGCCTCGACCTGGGCTCCCTGGTCGCCGGCTCCCGCTACCGCGGTGACTTCGAGGAGCGCTTGAAGAAGGTGCTCAAGGAGATCAAGACCCGCGGCGACATCATCTTGTTCATCGACGAGCTGCACACGCTCGTGGGTGCCGGTGCCGCCGAGGGCGCGATCGACGCCGCCTCGATCCTGAAGCCGATGCTCGCCCGCGGTGAGCTGCAGACGATCGGTGCGACCACCCTCGACGAGTACCGCAAGCACCTCGAGAAGGACGCCGCGCTCGAGCGCCGGTTCCAGCCGATCCAGGTCCAGGAGCCCTCGATCGCGCACACCATCGAGATCCTCAAGGGTCTGCGCGACCGCTACGAGTCGCACCACCGGGTCACCATCACCGACGAGGCGCTGGTCGCCGCGGCGACGCTGGCCGACCGCTACGTCTCCGACCGGTTCCTGCCCGACAAGGCGATCGACCTGATCGACGAGGCGGGCTCGCGGCTGCGGATCCGCCGGATGACCGCTCCGCCGGACCTGCGCGAGTTCGACGACAAGATCGCCGACGTGCGCCGCCGCAAGGAGGGCGCGATCGACAGCCAGGACTTCGAGGCTGCCGCGTCGCTGCGGGACGAGGAGAAGAAGCTGATCCTCGCCAAGAGCGAGCGCGAGAAGCAGTGGAAGGCCGGCGACATGGACGTCGTGGCCGAGGTCGACGAGGAGCTCATCGCCGAGGTCCTCGCCGTGGCCACCGGCATCCCGATCGTGAAGCTGTCGGAGGAGGAGTCCACCCGTCTGCTCAAGATGGAGGACGAGCTCCACAAGCGGGTCATCGGTCAGGAGGAGGCCGTCAAGGCACTCTCCCGGGCGATCCGTCGTACTCGTGCCGGCCTGAAGGACCCGAAGCGTCCCGGCGGTTCGTTCATCTTCGCCGGCCCGTCCGGCGTCGGTAAGACGTGGCTGTCCAAGACGCTCGCGGAGTTCCTCTTCGGCGACGAGGACGCGCTGATCCAGCTCGACATGTCGGAGTTCAGCGAGAAGCACACCGTCTCGCGGCTGTTCGGCTCGCCTCCGGGCTACGTCGGCTACGAGGAGGGCGGCCAGCTCACCGAGAAGGTGCGCCGCAAGCCGTTCTCGGTCGTGCTGTTCGACGAGGTCGAGAAGGCGCACCCGGACATCTTCAACTCGCTGCTGCAGATCCTGGAGGAGGGTCGCCTGACCGACTCCCAGGGCCGGGTGGTCGACTTCAAGAACACCGTGATCATCATGACCACCAACCTCGGCACGCGCGACATCGCCAAGGGTGTGAACCTCGGCTTCCAGCAGGCCGGCGACACGCAGGGGTCCTACGACCGGATGAAGGCGAAGGTCTCGGAGGAGCTCAAGCAGCACTTCCGGCCGGAGTTCCTCAACCGTGTCGACGAGATCATCGTGTTCCCGCCGCTGTCGCAGGAGCAGATCGTGGCGATGGTGGACAACATGATCGCCGCCGTCGAGCTCCGGCTGAAGGACCGCGACATGTCGATCGAGCTGACTCAGGCCGCCAAGGACCTGCTCGCCCAGCGCGGGTTCGACCCGGTGCTCGGCGCGCGTCCGCTGCGTCGCACGGTCCAGCGCGAGATCGAGGACGTGCTCGCCGAGAAGATGCTGTACGGCGAGGTCGGCCCCGGCCAGATCGTGCTGGTCGACGTCGAGGGCGACGGCCCGAGCGCGACGTTCACCTTCAAGGGTGAGCCGAAGTCCGAGCTGCCCGACCTGCCGCCGATCGAGACCGCCGCCAGCGGCGACAACGACTGACGGTTCCGTCTCACGAAGGGGCGCCTCCCGCGAGGGTGGCGCCCCTTCTGCATCTCCGGCGGCGGCTCAGGAGGCCGGCCGCAGGTTGAGTACGACGACGCCGAGGATGATCATTGCGATGGCACCGGCCTTCACCACGTCGAGCCGCTCGCCGAGCCAGAGCACTCCCACCACCGCGACGGCCGCCGTGCCGAGCCCGGACCAGATCGCGTAGGTCACCGACACCGGGATCGTGCGCACCACCAGCGCCAGCAGCCAGATCGAGACCGCGTAGCCGGCCAGCACAGCGACCGTCCAGCCGGGGTCACGGAACCCGTTGGTCCGGGGCAGGGAGGACGTGGCGGCCACCTCGGTGGCGATCGCGGCCAGCAGCAGCAGGAAGGCGGTGAGCATATGCGGACGCTATCCGGGCTCGCGTCGCCGGCGGTACGCGTAGCCCGCGCCGCTGCGTGCCAGCGGTCGGGTCAGGGAAGCGCGAAGGTGTCCGCCGGGGTCGCCGCGACCAGGCCGTCGTCGACGAGGGAGTCCAGACAGCGGGTGCGCTGCGCCTCGTCCGCCCACACCGCGTCGAGCCGTGACCGGTGCACCGGCCCTTCGGCGTCGCGGAGCACCGCGAGCAGCCGCCCACGACACTGCCGGTCGGTCCCGGCGTAGGTCTGCGCGCGCCGCGGCGGACCGTCGTACGGCGGTCGCCCGGCCTGCACCCACGCGCACAGGTCCTCGACCGGGCACACGCCACAGCGCGGGCTCGTCGAGGTGCACACCAACGCCCCGAGCTCCATCACGGCCACCGCCCAGGTGGCAGCCGTCGCGTCGTCGCCAGGCAGCAGCTCCTCGGCCCTCGCCCGCTCGGCGCGGGTGAGCGAGGCGGGTGGGAGCTCTGCACCACCGACGACCCGGGCCAGCACCCGACGGACGTTGGTGTCGAGCACCGCGTGACGCTGACCGAACGCGAACGACGCGATCGCCGCCGCGGTGTAGTCGCCGACGCCGGGCAACGCCCGCAGTGCCGCGTGAGAGGAGGGCACGACGCCGTCGTGCTGCTCGACGATCGCGGTGGCAGCCGCGTGAAGGCGCAGCGCCCGTCGCGGGTACCCCAGTCGCCCCCACGCCCGCACCGCGTCACCGGTGCTCGCCGCGGCCAGCGCCGACGGGGTGGGCCAGGTGTCCATCCACTGCTCGAACACCGGCAGCACCCGGTTGACCGGGGTCTGCTGGAGCATGAACTCGCTGACCATCACCGCCCACGGCGTCGGCTCCTCGCGCCAGGGCAGGGTGCGCGCGTTCGCGGCGTACCAGTCGAGGACGCGCTCGTGCAGATCGGTCATGGTGCGGCGATCGTAACCGTGTGGATCCGCCCACGCCCGGTGTGGCCTCCCGGCTCGGGTGGTGGCGAAAAGTTACGGTGTGCCCATGTCCGTGACCAGACCCCGTGGCCCGCTGCCGGCCCGTGTGTACTGGTTCCGGCGGCTGCTCGTCCTCGCTGTCGTGCTGGGTCTGGTGCTGGGGATCCGGGGACTTCTCGGCGGCGGTGACGAGGGGAAGGACCAGACGCCCGCGGCGATGCCGGCCTCGGCGGTCAGCACCCCGGCCGAGTCTCCGACCGCGGTCGCGACAGCCGACATCCCGCGCGCCGATCCGCAGCGACCGAGGAAGCCGAAGCGGACCAAGACGCCGCTGCCGATGCCGACCGGCCCCTGCCAGGACAGCGACGTCAAGGTCGTTCCCACGCTGGTCCAGCGGGCCTACGCCGGCGGCGACGTACGGCTCACCCTGAAGCTCACGACCTTCCAGTCACCGGCGTGCAACTGGGAGGTCTCCCCGGACTCGGTCGCGGTCAGGCTGACCTCGGGCAGCGACCGGATCTGGTCCTCGCAGGAGTGCGGGAAGGCGATCCCGACCACCCAGGTCGTCCTGCGCCGGCGACCGGCGACCACCGTCGACGTCACCTGGTCGGGTCGCCGCTCGGACGCGCAGTGCTCACGCAACACGCTGTGGGCCGAGCCCGGCTACTACCACGTGGCCGCTGCCGCGCTGGGGTCCGAGCCGGAGTCCGAGCAGTTCCAGCTGTTCTCGCCCGCGCCGGTGACGATCACCCCGACGCCCACCCCGGAGCCGGGGGAGAAGAAGCCGGCGAAGAAGAAGCGCCGCGAGGGCGACGCCTGACGGCCCAGCGCCGACCTCGTCGGAGCCGTCTCTGCACGCGGTGTGGACGGTTCACACGCGACCTGCCGCGTGTGGAGCGTCCGTAACCCCGCGTTACAGCTTGCTCCGGAGGGGCCCAGTCGGGGAGCGCGCCGAGGCTCAGACGTAGCGCTCGAGGATGCTGGACTCCGCCAGCCGGGACAGCCCCTCGCGCACGCTTCGGGCTCGCAGCTCGCCGACCCCGTCGACGGCCTGGAGGTCGTCGATGCCTGCCGACAGCAGCTTCTGCAGGCTGCCGAAGTGATCGACCAGCCGGTCGACGACGGTGCCCGGCAGCCGGGGGACCTTGGCCAGCAGCCGGTAGCCCTTCGGGGTGACCGCGCCGTCGAGGTGCTCGCTGGCCCCGAGGCCCAGCGCCCGGGCCACCGACGCGATGTCGACGAGGTCGGAGGCGCTGAGGCTCTCCAGCTCGGCGAGGATCTCCTCGGGCTTGCGCTGCTTGCGCCCGCCCGGCAGGTAGTCGCGTACGACGAGCTCCCGCTCCAGGTCGACACCGGTGACCAGCTCGTCGAGCTGCAGGGACAGCAGCCGGCCGTCGCTGCCGAGCTCGAGCACGTAGTCCTCGATCTCCCGGGCGATCCGGGTGACCATCTCCAGCCGCTGGGCGACCACCGCGACGTCGCGGACGGTGACCAGGTCCTCGATCTCCAGGGCGGACAGCGTGCTGGAGACCTCGTCGAGACGGAGCTTGTAGCGCTCCAGGGTGGCCAGTGCCTGGTTGGCCCGCGACAGGATCTGCCCGGAGTCTTCGAGCACGTAGCGGCTCTCACCGACGTAGACCGCGATGATCTGCATCGACTGCGACACCGAGATCACCGGGAAGCCGGTCTGGCGTGCGACGCGGTCGGCGGTGCGGTGCCGGGTGCCGGTCTCCTCGCTGTAGATCGACGGGTCCGG
The DNA here is from genome assembly GCA_049323155.1 of Actinomycetota bacterium. GTDB lineage: Bacteria > Actinomycetota > Actinomycetes > Propionibacteriales > Nocardioidaceae > Nocardioides_C. Next base: position 21,962 of record JBMOMG010000114.1, read on the forward strand.
CATCAGGTGAACCGCGGCCCGGTGGATCCGGGTGGAGTCCTTGTCGAGGATGATCGCGCCGTCCATCTTGGCCAGCTCGCGCAGACCGGTGGCGGTGAACGGCACGTCGAGCACGAACCCGCCGGTGGAGATCGACTCCACGACCTTGTCGTTGCCGAGCACGATCAGGGCGCCGGTGCGTCCGCGCAGGACACGCTCGAGCCCGTCGCGTAGCGACGTGCCGGGGGCGATGTTGGCCAGGGTGGCCCGTAACCGGAGCGTGTTGTCCGACCGGTCGATGGATACCAAGGTGCTCCCCTGCTCAGGTGTCTGCGACGCGCTCAGTGTAGGGGATCTGGGTCACACCGGGCCCGCGGTTCGCGCCAGCCCGAAGCAGGTCCTTTCGGCGGATCACGCCAGTCCGAGCGCGGGCCGTTGCGGAGAGGTGGTGTCCGGGGCGATCAGCGGGGTGACGTCACCCTTGGCCAGGTCGAGGACGCGGAGCGCGGAGTCGATGTCGGGCACGCTCACCACCTGCATCCCGTCGACCTTGCGCACCGACCCGGGGCCCGCCGAGCCGCGGGCGCCCGGCTCGCTCGGGACGATCGCGGCCCGGAACCCGAGCCGGGCGGCCTCCGCGAGCCGCTGCGGCAGGTCGCGGACGCGACGCAGCTCGCCGGCCAGGCCGAGCTCGCCGATCGCCACCACGTCGGTCGGCACCTCG
>JBMOMG010000115.1:0-22605 GCA_049323155.1 Actinomycetota bacterium
CATCAGGAGCACCTGCGCAAGGCCGACGAGCTCGACCCGGACGTCAAGCACCCGGCGCCGACGACCGACCCCGAGGGTCACGACATCCCGACGCAGGCGCGTCGGGCCCCGGCCGACGGAGCCGAGCCGACGTCGGACGCCGCTCAGCCGCACCGCTCCGACACCACCGAGGAGAGCCACCACTCCGGCGGCGCCCACCGCGCCTGACCGCGCCTACGAGAGGGCCCTCACCGCACAGCGCGGTGGGGGCCCTTCCGGATTCGTAGGCCTGACGAGTTGTGGTGCCGGCGACGCCGGGCACGGGTCACGTCAGTGACCCCCGATGGCCGCACGGACACAAGTCAGAGGTAGAGGCCGGTCTGGCTGTCGCCGAGACGCTCGGCGGCCACGGCATGGATGTCGCGCTCGCGCATCACGAAGTAGGTCGCCCCCTGCACCTCGACCTCGGCCTTGTCCTCGGGGTCGAACAGCACCCGGTCGCCGACCTCGACGGTGCGCACGTGTGCGCCCACGGCGACCACCCGCGACCAGGCGAGCCGCTTGGCGCCCATCGCCGCGGTCGCCGGGATCACGATGCCGCCGCTGGAGCGGCGCTCCCCCGCGTCCTTGTCGATCTCCACGAGGACCCGGTCGTGCAGCATCCGGATCGGGAGCTTCTCCTGTGACACGGGTCTACTTGGCGACCTTCCGGACCACCAGCATGACCAGCAGGAAGCCACCGACACCGGCGGCGACCTTGACGATGTTGTCGGTGCGCGGCTGGCCGGTCTGCGGGTCGACGAAGTACGCCTTGACGCTGTTCACCTCACGCTTGGCGATCGTCTTCGGGCTCGACCGGTAGAGGAGCTGGTCGATCGTCTCGGCGAGGCGGGCGCGGGTGGCGTCCATCTCGGCCTCGATCGTCTGGGGTGCACGAGTGTCAGCCGGCTTCTCGGCTTGGCTCACGTCGGTCTCCTCGTCTGCGATGTCGGTCCCGCGCCCGCGGGCGGGCACGACAAGTCGAAGGTTACCCGGCAGTGGGGTTCGCAATCGCCCGGGGATCGAAGCCGAACGGCAGCTCGAGGCGATGGGCGGCCATCAGCGCGTCGTCGGTGAGCACGTCGTACGTCGACCCGTCGGCGACGATCACCCCGTCGGAGAGCACGACGGAGCGGGGGCACAGCTCGAAGGCATACGGGAGGTCGTGGGTGACCATCAGCACGGTCACGTCGAGGCCGCGCAGGATGTCGGCGAGCTCACGGCGGGAGGCCGGGTCGAGGTTCGACGAAGGCTCGTCGAGGACGAGGACCTCCGGCTCCATCGCGAGCACCGTGGCGACCGCGACGCGGCGCCGCTGGCCGAAGCTGAGGTGGTGCGGCGGCCGGTCGGCGAAGTCGGCCATCCCGACCTGCTCGAGCGCCGCCATGACCCGAGCCTCGAGCGCCGGGCCCTTGAGGCCGAGGTTCGCCGGCCCGAACGCGACGTCGTCACGCACCGTCGGCATGAACAGCTGGTCGTCGGGATCCTGGAACACCACGCCGACGCGGCGGCGGATCTCCTGGATGTTCTCCTTGCTCACCGGGAGGCCGGAGACCTCGACGGTGCCCGCTCCGGCGTTGAGGATGCCGTTGAGGTGAAGCACGAGCGTGGTCTTGCCGGCGCCGTTGGGGCCCAGCAGGGCGACCCGTTCGCCGCGGTGCACGTGGAGGTCCACGCCGTACAACGCCTGGTGCCCGTCGGGGTAGGCGTAGGCGAGGCCCCGGACGTCCAGCACCCTTCGAGACGCCTCGTTCCTCGGGTCCCCAGCGGCCGCAGGGCTCATCGGGTCCTGCCGGAGTAGCCGCGGGAGAGCATCGCGAGGTGCACCCGCTCGCCGCGCTCGTAGGAACGGATGAACAGAGCACCGGCCGTGCGGGCGTACACCGGCCAGGCGCGCACGCCACGTCCGCTGAACCCGCGGGACTCGCGGGCGATCCGCATCCGGCGCATCTCGTCGGTGACCACGTCGAGGTAGCGGATCATGAAGCCGATGATCTGCACCAGCTGCGAGGGCACCCGCAGCCGCTCGAGCCCCGCCAGCAGGTCGCGCGGCTCGGTGGTTGCGGCGAGGGTGAGGCTGGCGATCACGCCGAGGGTGCCCTTGGCGAGCAGCCCCCAACCGGCCAGCAGCCCGGCCTCGGACACCGACAGCCCGAGTACGTCGATCCGCGGCCCTGTCGCGACGAACGGCATCAGCAGCGCGAACAGCACGAAGGGGACCTCGACGACCATCCGCTTGCCGATGTAGCCGAACGGCACGCGCGAGACACCGATCACCAGGAGCAGCAGCGCCAGGTAGCCGGCGAAGACCGGGAACCACTCCCGCAGAGTGGCGACCACGGTGAGCATGAACCCCAGCAGGGCAAGCACCTTGACGTGCGCCGGGGCACGGTGCAGCGGCGAGTGGCCGTGGTAGTGCAGCTTGTGGCCGTGACCGGCGCCCATGTCAGTCCTGGCCTTCGCGACGGTCGAGGAGCACCGGGTTCTCTTGCGCGTCGCGCGGATTCCCATGGTTCGGCTCGTCGGGGGCATCGCCGCGCCGCCGTACGAGCCAGGCGAGCCCGCCGGCCAGCACGAGCACGACGAGCGCGCCGAGCACCCCGGCGAGGCCGCCGGAGAGCGCGTCGTTCTCGACGCCCTTGACCTGGTAGTCCGACAGCGGTGAGTCGGCAGCCGCGTGGTCCTCGGCCGCGTCGGCGAACCCGACCTTCTCGGCGACGTACTCCAGGCCGTCGGGGTTGCTGGAGGCGAAGTAGCTCACGCCACCGGCCACGAGCAGGGCCGCAACCAGGGCGACGACGAAGAAGGTGCGGGTCCTCATGCCGCCGCCTCCGGCAGGGTACGCCCGGAGCGGATCTCGAGCGCCTTGGCGCGAAGGGCCGGACGGGCGCCGTGCACGAGGTCGGGACGCAGCGCGATCACGCTGCCGACGACCAGGCCGGTGATCACCGCCTCGCCGAGACCGATCAGCGTGTGCCAGCCGAGCATCGCGGTGGTGAGCCCGGCGAGCGGGACCGGTGCGGTGCCGCCCACGGCGTAGAGACCGACGAACACGATCGCGGCCGCCGGCACCGAGACGAAAGCGCCGACGGCGGCGAGGACGGGCACCAGCCCGATCCGGGTGGGCAGCAGCTTCTGCAGGCCACGGAAGACGAGCCAGCCGACCACGACGCCGGCGACCGCCAGGAGCGTGATGTTGGTGCCGAGGGCGGTGATGCCGCCGTCGGCGAGCAGCAGGGCCTGGACGATGAGCACGACGCTCACCGCCAGGAGCCCGGTCCACGGTCCGACGAGCACCGCGGCGAGTGCACCGCCGAGCAGGTGCCCGCTCGTGCCGAGGCCGACGGGGAAGTTCACCATCTGCGCGGCGAAGACGAAGGTCGCCACCAGCCCGGCCATCGGTGCGGTCCGGTCGTCGAGCTCGTTGCGGGCCTTGCGCAACGCGACCCCGAGAGCACCGGCCGCGAAGACGCCGGTGGCGATCGACGTCGGTGCGTCGAGGAATCCGTCGGGCACGTGCATGCGGGTCGTCCTCCTGGTCGAGCCGGGTGCCGGGCTGTCGGCGAGGGGCAATACGTTGGTTGGGCGCCGTCGTCCGGGCAGCGGGCAGCGGCTGTCTGAGCACTGTACGTTATTGCCAACGATTCGCAATAAGGGCCTATTCCCGGTCTCCCGGGCAGGCACGATGCTGAGGAGCACCATGAGCGAGAACCGCCTCTCCCCCGGTGACGTCGCCCCCGACTTCACCCTGCCGACCGACGACGGCTCGACGGTGACCCTGTCGCAGCTGCGCGGCCGCAAGGTGATCGTGTACTTCTACCCCGCGGCGATGACCCCAGGCTGCACCAAGCAGGCCTGCGACTTCACCGACTCGCTCGACTCCCTCAAGGCCGCAGGCTACGAGGTGCTCGGCATCTCCCCGGACAAGCCCGAGAAGCTCGCGAAGTTCCGTGAGCGCGACGCGCTGACGATCACGCTGCTGTCGGACGCCGACAGGTCGGTGATGACGCAGTGGGGCGCCTTCGGCGAGAAGAAGCTGTACGGCAAGGTGGTCCAGGGCGTGATCCGGTCCACGATGGTCGTCGACGAGGACGGCAAGATCGAGCTCGCGCAGTACAACGTCAAGGCCACCGGCCACGTCGCCAAGCTCCGCCGCGACCTCGGCCTCGACTAGGGCCGGGCTGCCGCCCGAAACCCTAGACTTGCCTCCGCAGCCAGAGTGGTGGAACAGGCAGACACGCGGGTTTTAGGTACCCGTGCCTTCGGGCGTGGGGGTTCAAGTCCCCCCTCTGGCACCGTGCCGCCGACCTTCGTCGGCGCACCCGGCGGTCTATCGTCGGGCCACATGAGCGACGTGCAGATCGTGCCGTTCGAGGAGGGCCACGCCACCGGCATCGCCCGGCTGTGCACCACGGTGCAGTGGCCCTCGCTCACCGACCCCGACGTCGTACGCCGGGTCTGCACGGCACCGGGCTCCTCGGCGTACACCGCTCTCGTCTCCGGCCGCGTCGTCGGCTTCGCCCAGGCGCTCGGAGACGGCGTCCTGCAGTCCCACCTGAGCTTCCTCGCGGTGCATCCCGACCATCGGCGCCGCGGGATCGCGCGGCTGCTCACCGTCGCGACGTTCCAGGCCACCGGCACGAAGCGGATGGACCTGATCACCGACGACGCCGAGGAGTTCTACGAGACCTTCGAGCACAAGCAAATGACCGGCTTTCGGATCTACCCGGGAGCCTGAGGTTTGGCGGACCCTGTGTGGGACACCGTCAGGGCCGACCACGACATCCTGAGGAGGCAGACCGTGAGAGCAGCCGTCTACGACAAGTACGGCGACGCCGACGTGATCACCGTCCGCGAGCACGACGACCCGCCGGTCGGCCCCGACACGGTGCTGGTCCGGGTCAAGGCGACCAGCGTGAACCCCGTCGACTGGAAGATCCGGCTGGGCTACCTCCAGGCCGCCTACCCCCACCACCTGCCGATCATCCCGGGCTGGGACGTCGCGGGCGTGGTCGAGGCGGTCGGCCCGGCCGTCGTGACGGGTCTGAAGGTCGGCGACGAGGTGTGGGGCTACGTCCGGCGCGACGACGTGCAGTGGGGCACGGCTGCCGAGCTGGTCCCGGCCCCACAGCGCACGGTGGCCCTCAAGCCGGCCGGGCTCTCCTTCGAGGAGGCCGCGGCCGTGCCGCTGGCCGGGCTCACCGCCTACCAGGCGCTGGTGGAGGCCCTCGACGTGCAGGCCGGGGAGCGAGTGCTCGTGCACGCCGCCGCCGGCGGGGTCGGCCAGTTCGCGGTCCAGATCGCGGCCGCTCGCGGCTGCCAGGTGGTGGGGACGGCGAGCCCCGAGAACCACGACGCGCTGCGCGAGCTCGGTGTCACCGAGGTGATCGACTACCACGCCGGTCCGATCAGCGAGCAGCTCGGCGAGCCGGTCGACGCCGTGCTGGACCTGGTCGGCGGGGAGGCCCTCGAGGACGCACCACGCCAGGTGAAGGACACCTGGCGCATCGTCTCGATCATCGACGCCCAGACCGTGCTCGGCCTCGGCGGCCGCTACGTCTTCGTGCGGCCCGAGCGCGACCACCTCGACGCGCTGGCAGCGCTGGTCGACAGCGGCAAGCTGCGCGTGGACGTCGCGGAGGTGTTCCCGCTCGAGCGGATCTCCGACGCACACCGCGCCTCCGAGAGCGGACACACGCGCGGGAAGATCGTCGTCACGCCCTGACATCTGTCGGTCAGGGTGCTTTGCTGCTGCCATGACGATCGACTACCTGGCCCATCTCCGCGAGGAGTCCGCCCGCTTCGTCTCGGTGCTCCGCGACGCTCCGGCCGACGGACAGGTGCCGAGCTGCCCCGACTGGGACACCGACGACCTGCTGTGGCACCTCGGTGAGGTCCAGTGGTTCTGGGGCACGATCGTGCGCGACGACGTCCAGGACCCCGACGGCTTGGACCGCGTCGAGCGGCCCCAGGACCGTGCGTCGCTGCTGTCGTTCTTCGACGAGTCCACCAAGCAGCTCCAGCGCGCACTGGCCGACACGGCACCCGAGGAGCCACGGTGGACGTGGGCCCAGGACCGGACGGCCGGGTTCATCCGGCGTCGCCAGGCCCACGAGGCGCTGATCCATCGGGTCGATGCCGAGCTCACCGCCGACGTCGCGCGCGCCCCGATGGACCCCGAGCTGGCCGGCGACGGCGTCGACGAGGCGCTGCGCATCATGTTCGGTGGCTGCCCGCCGTGGGGACGGATCGACGTCGACCCGGCGGCGACGCTCCGGGTGCGCTGCACCGACACCGGCCACTCCTGGCTCGTGACGCTCGGCAGGTTCAGCGGCACCAGCCCCGACGGCAAGGAGTACGTCGACGAGCCGGCCATCGACGTGGCCGACGCCGACTCCGGGGAGCCGGTCGCGGCCACCGTCGAGGGCGCTGCCGCGGACCTGGACTGCTGGCTGTGGGGCCGGCCGACGGTCAACGCCCTGGAGCGCACCGGCGAGGAGTCTGTGCACGCACGCTTCCAGGACGTCGTGTCCCAGGGCGTGGACTAGCAGCGTCTGTCCCGAAGTTCTCGTGCACCAGCTGCACGGAGAGCTCCGGACAGAGTCCTCGTCAGTCGTGGCGCAGCGTGTCGGCGACGACCGGAGCGATCCGGCGCAGCGCCTGACCTCGGTGGGAGATCGCGTCCTTCTCGTCGGCCGGCAGCTCGGCGGAGGTGGCGTCGTGCCCGTCGGCGACGAACAGCACGTCGTAGCCGAAGCCGCCGCTGCCGCGCATCTCGCGGATGATCCGGCCCGGCATCTCCCCGTGCTCGACGTGCTCCACGAGCCGGCCGCCGGCGTCGCGGTGCACGAAGGCGACCGCGCACCGGAACCGTGCCCCGCGCCGCTCCTCGGGCACGTCCGCGAGCTGGGCGAGCAGCAGCTCGTTGTTGGCCCGGTCGACGTCGGTGGTCCCGTCCTTGGCGAGTCCGCTCCAGCGGGCCGAGAGCACGCCGGGCATCTGGTTCAGGGCGTCGACGCACAGCCCGCTGTCGTCGGCGAGCGAGGGCAGCCCGGTCGCCTCGACCGCGGCGCGTGCCTTGAGCAGCGCGTTGCCCTCGAACGTCGGCTCGGTCTCCGCCGGCTCGTCGTAGTGCTCCACGTCGTCGAGCCCGAGCACCTCGACGTGCGGCACGAACGGCTCGAGGATCCGCTGCATCTCGGCGAGCTTGCCCGGGTTGCGGGTGGCGAGGAACACCTGGGGGCGGGTCTCGACAGGCTCGACCACCGGGGACTGCTCAGCCACGGAGCGCTTCCTGCTGGATCCGGGTCAGGTCGGCACAGCCCTTCTCGGCCATCGACAGCAGCCCGTCGAGGTTGCGCCGGTCGAACGGCTCTCCCTCCGCGGTGCCCTGCACCTCCACGAACAGCCCGTCGCCGGTCATCACGACGTTCATGTCGGTCTCGGCGCGGACGTCCTCCTCGTAGGGAAGGTCGAGCCGGATCTCGCCGTCGACGATGCCCACCGACACCGCCGCGACCGATCCGGTCAGCGGCTCGCCCTTCAGGGCGCCCTTCTCCCGCAGGTGTGCACAGGCGTCGGCGAGAGCGACGTACGCACCGGTGATCGCCGCGGTGCGGGTGCCGCCGTCGGCCTGGAGCACGTCGCAGTCTAGGACGATGGTGTTCTCCCCCAGCGCCTTGTAGTCCACGACGGCGCGCAGCGAGCGTCCGATCAGCCGGGAGATCTCGTGGGTGCGGCCGCCGATCCGGCCCTTGACCGACTCACGGTCGGAGCGGGTGTGGGTCGCCGAGGGCAGCATGGCGTACTCCGCGGTGACCCAGCCGAGCCCGGAGTCCTTGCGCCAGCGGGGTACGCCGATCGTGGCCGATGCCGCGCACAGCACCCGGGTCCTGCCGAACTCCACCAGCACCGATCCGGCGGGGTGGTCGAGCCAGTTGCGGGTGATCTTGATGGGGCGCAGCTCGTCGTTCTCGCGGCCGTCGGGTCGGGAAGTCATGGCCCCGACCCTACCGAGGGGCCGCGCTCTCCCGATCCCGGGTGACCGCGGCCCGTCAGCCGGCTACTTCACCTCGCTGCGCAGCAGCCGCACGATGCCGAGCGCGAACGGCAGCGCCACCCAGATCAGGAAACCGGTCAGCAGCTGTGCCCACTGCTCGCCGGTCATGTCAGCGCTGCCGAACAGCGGCTCCTGCGAGTAGGAGAAGTCCACCCACGGCTGGACGTCGGCCATCGCGCTCCACACCGAGGAGACGACGGAGAAGACCGTCGGCGCCACGAAGAACAGCACGATCGCGGCGGGCGAGCTGAGCAGCGCCAGGCCGAACGCCAGGCCCTGCAGGATGCCGAAGCCCTGGAGCAGGCCGAACTTGCCGAAGGAGTCCCAGCCGATGCCGTCCCAGGCGTTGTCCGCCCCGCCGAGCACGGTCGCGAGCGCGGCGATCGCCGACACGACCACGATCGCCGCCAGGCCGATCACGAGCGCGGCGAGCACCTTCGCCACCAGCACGGTCATCCGCCTGGGCACCAGCGAGAACGTCACCAGCGCGGTGCGCTGCGACCACTCGCTGGTCACCAGGAGGATCGCCAGGACGGGCAGCAGGAAGCCTTGCGGCACGGCGCTGATGCCCATGAAGTTGATGAAGGTGCGTTCCTCCTGCGGAGCGGCGAAGAGGAAGATCACCATGATCGCGGCGGTGATCACCACGATCGCCGCGAGCAGCCACACCCCGGCGCGGGTGTCGGCCATCTTGTACCGACCGCAGCAGCCAGGCGAGGGAGCGCCTCGCGCGGCCCGGCAGCCTGCCCAGCACCACCGGCGCCGGCCTGGGCTGACGCACCGGCCCGGTGCCGGCCACGGACACGTCAGATGTCGTAGGTGGCGCCGCAGCGGGCGAGGTCGAGCTTGCCGTCGAAGATCGGACGCGCCTCGTCGAAGGCGACGCTCGGGTCATACCAGGGCGGGATGTGCGTGAGCACCAGCCGGGAGGCGCCGGCGCGCACCGCGGTGTCGGCAGCCTGGCCACCGGTCATGTGCAGGTCGACCGGGTTGTCCTCCCCGTCGCGGAACGCCGCCTCGGCGAGCAGCAGGTCCGCGCCCCGGGCGAGATCGACCAGCGCGTCGCACGGGCCGGTGTCGCCGCTGTAGACCAGGACCCGTCCCTCGTGGGTCACCTTGATCGCGTAGGACTCCACCGGGTGTGCGACCTGCGCGACCTCGACGGTCAGCGGCCCGATCGTGACCGGCCCCTGCTCGTCGTACCCGTGGAACTCGAACTCCTCGGTCATCCCCGGGTCCGGGGGCAGGCCGTACGCCGCCGCGAGCCGGCCGGCGGTGCCGCGCGGGCCCCAGACCGGGATCCGCTGGGGCGGGCCGGCCGGGTGGTACTTGCGCATCACGTAGTAGCCGCTGAGGTCGAAGTAGTGGTCGGGGTGCAGGTGGGTGAGGAACACCGCGTCGATCGACAGCGGGTCGACGACCTTCTGCAGGCCGCCGAGCGCGCCGCTGCCCAGGTCGAGCAGGATCCGCCAGGTGCGCTCCCCCGCGGTCGCCTCGACCAGGTAGCTGCTCGCCGGCGACTCGGGGCCCGGGTAGGAGCCGGAGCAGCCGATCACGGTGACCCTCATGCCGGCTCCCCCGCCGGCTGCCGGGTCCACCGGGTCTGCTGGGCGAGCTGGCTGGCCGACTGCAGCTCCGGGCCCAGGAAGCGGCTGCCGATCCGGGCGAACTCGTCGGGGCTGCCGGTGGTGAGGAACCGGTGCTCGGGCGGGCCGAGCGACGGGTCGCGCTCGAGGCCGTGCCGGACCAGCAGCTTGTAGACGTCCTTGGCGGTCTCCTCCGCGCTGGAGACCAGGGTGACCTGGTCGCCCATCACGTAGGAAAGCACGCCGGTCAGCAGCGGGTAGTGCGTGCAGCCCAGGACGAGGGTGTCGATGCCCTCGGAGATCAGCGGGTCGAGGTACTCGTGGGCGGCCGCGAGCAGCTCCGGGCCGCTGGTCACGCCGGCCTCCACGAACTCCACGAACCGCGGGCAGGCCTGGGTGTGCAGGTCCACGTGCGGGGCCGCGGCGAACGCGTCGTCGTAGGCCATCGACTCCGCCGTCGCGCGGGTGCAGATCACCCCGATCCGCCCGGTGCGGCTCGCCGCGACCGCACGGCGGGTCGCTGGGAAGATCACCTCGACGACCGGGACCGGGTAGCGCTCGCGGGCGTCGCGGAGCACCGCGGCGCTCGCGGAGTTGCAGGCGATGACCAGGGCCTTGACGCCCTCGTCGACGAGGTGGTCGAGGCACTCCAGGGCGTACTCCCGGACCTCGCCGATCGGCTTGGGGCCGTAGGGCTGGCGGGCGGTGTCACCGAGGTAGAGGATCGGCTCGTGCGGGAGCTGGTCGATGACGGCACGGGCCACGGTGAGTCCACCGAAGCCTGAGTCGAAGATGCCGATCGGAGCGTCCGCCACGCAGCAAGGTTAGTGGTCGACGGGGTCGATCTCCCGCCTGAGCGACTCACGTCACGCTGCGACCGTGGTCACGTCGCCGGCCCGGGGACCTTTGCCTCTGCCCCGTCCGGGCAGGCCGGCGAAGACTGGGCTCATGAGGTACGAGACACAGTTCGTGGACCTGCAGGCGCAGCACACGGCGGTCGTCAAGGGGCACGTGCCGCTGGCCGGCATCGGCGAGTTCCTCGGCTCGGCGTTCACCGAGGTCATCAAGGTCATCGACCAGCAGGGGCTGCACCCGACGGGTGCGCCGTTCGCCCGCTACCGGGTGACCGACCAGGAGTTCGACGTCGAGGCCGGCTTCCCCGTCTCCGACGTGGTCAAGCCCGAGGGCCGGGTGGAGGCCGACGAGCTGCCCGCCGGCCGGGTGGCCCGGACCATGCACGTCGGCGCCTACGACGAGGTCGACAAGGCCTACGAGGCCGCGACGGCCTGGCTGACCGACGAGGGCTGCGTCACCGTGGGCGCGCCGTGGGAGTGCTACCTCGACGGTCCCGAGGTGGAGAACCCGCGCACCGAGGTGTTCATCCCCTGCACCACCGCGCACCCCGTGCACGAGTGACGGCGACGTCGGCCGACGCCGAGCAGCGTCAGGCCCAGAGCTGGCCGTCGAGACGCTCCTCGGCCTCCTCGAGCGTGCCCTCGTAGGCGCCGGTGGAGAGGTACTTCCAGCCGCCGTCGGCGACCACGAACACGATGTCGGCGCGCTCCCCGGCCTTCGTCGACTTCTTCGCCTGCGCCATCGCGGCGTGCAGGATCGCGCCGGTGGAGATGCCGGCGAAGATGCCCTCCTGCTCGAGCAGCTCGCGGACCCGTCGTACGGCGTCCCGCGGCCCGACCGAGAACCGGGCGTCGATCAGCGACGGGTCGTACAGCTCGGGCACGAAGCCCTCGTCCATGTTGCGCAGACCGTAGACCAGCTCGCCGTAGCGGGGCTCCGCGGCGACGACGCGCACGTGCGGGGCGTGCTCCTTGAAGAACCGGCTGCTGCCCATCAGGGTGCCGGTCGTGCCGAGGCCGGCCACGAAGTGCGTGACGGTCGGCAGGTCGGCGAGGATCTCCGGCGCGGTCCCCTCGTAGTGCGCGAGTGCGTTGGCGGGGTTGCCGTACTGGTAGAGCATCACCCAGTCGGGGTTCTCCTGCGCCAGGATCTTCGCGACCCGTACCGCCTCGTTGGAGCCGCCGGCCGCCGGCGAGGAGACGATCTCGGCGCCCCACATCCGCAGCAGCGTGCGCCGCTCCTCGGAGGTGTTCTCCGGCATCACGCACACCATCCGGTAGCCGCGGAGCTTGGCCACCATCGCCAGCGAGATACCGGTGTTGCCCGAGGTCGGCTCGAGGATCGTGCAGCCGGGAGTGAGCGTGCCGTCCTTCTCGGCCTGCTCGAACATCTTCAGCGCGGCGCGGTCCTTGATCGAGCCGGTCGGGTTGCGGTCCTCGAGCTTCGCCCACAGCCGCACCTCGGGCGTGGGCGAGAGCCGCGGGAGGCCCACCAGCGGCGTGCCCCCCACCGAGTCGAGGAGGGAGTCGAACAGCATCTAGCGGGCGCCGCCGGCCACCGCGGGCAGCACGACGACCTCGTCACCGTCGCCGAGGGAGGTCTCCAGGCTGCCGGTGAACCGGACGTCCTCGTCGTTGACGTAGACGTTGACGAACCGGCGCAGCTCGGTGCCGTCGATCAGCCGCTCCTTGATCCCGGGGTGGTTGGCCTCGAGGTTGTCGATCAGCTCGGCGAGCGTGCTGCCCTCGCCGGTCACCACCTTCTCGCCGCCGGTGTAGGTGCGGAGGATGGTCGGGATGCGTACGTCGATCGCCATCGTGGTCTGGCTCCTTGATGTCTGGTCGGCAGTCGTGCGGGTGTGCGTCGGGGCGGTCGTCGTGACCGGCCGGCGGTCGTCGTGGCCGGTCGGCGGCGGCGTCAGGAGTCCGGGGACTCCACGACCGAGACCTCTTCCTCGGTGACCTCGCCGTCGACGATCCTGTAGGACCTGAACTCCACAGGGCCCTCACTATTCCCGTGCTCCCGTGTGGACACGAGCACGTAGTGCGCGTTGGGCTCGGATGCCAGCCCGATGTCGGTGCGCGACGGGTAGGCCTCGGTGGCGGTGTGCGAGTGGTAGATCACGACCGGCTCCTCGTCGCGGGCGTCCATCTCCTTGTAGAGCGCGAGCAGCTCCATCGAGTCGAACTCGTAGAACGTCGGCGACCCCGCGGCGTTCACCATCGGCACGAAGCGCACCGGCCGGTCCGACCCCTCGGGGCCGGCGACGACGCCGCAGGCCTCGTCGGGGTGGTCCTTCTTGGCGTGGGCCACGATGGCGTCGTAGACGGAGCGGTCGATCTTCAGCACCCGTCGAGCGTATCGGGGGTGGCTGGACGACCCGCCCCGTCCGTCGTACGTCCGGATTCTGAGACCCAGGTGCTCAGAGTCCGCGGGAGAGCGCGGCGACCAGGGTCTCCTGCAGGTAGCCGACCCACTCGTAGATGTCGTGGACGTGGGTGCGCGGGTCGTCGTCGGGCAGCGACGCCCAGTAGTCCTCGTCACCCTCCTCGATCTCGAGCCGGGTGGCCAGCGCCAACCGGATGTCGGTGAACGAGCGCAGCCAGGCGTTGGCCTGCGCGGCGTCGAGCTCGACCTCGATCCAGAGCCCGTCCTCGTCGAGCTCCGGCGGCAGCCCGGACTCCTCGAGGGTGTCGATGATCAGCGCGGCGTTGCGGGCCTTGCCGTCGCGCAGGGTGCCCTCGGTGAACCGGCGGAACTCCCCGGCCGCCTCCTCGTCGTGGGGGTAGGCGGTCGGGAAGAGCCGGGCGAGCACCGGGTCCTCGGGCTCGGTGGTCGGGCCGGTGAAGTCCAGCAGCGCCTCGAGCGGGTCCTTGGTGTCGGTCGGCGCGGCCGCCTCGTTGCGCAGCAGCTCGACGAGCTGGGAGGCCAGCGAGCGCAGCAGGTCGGCCTCGAAGCCGGAGAACGTGGCCATCACGCCGGCACCGCGCGGTTCGAACCCGCTCACGCGTCCGCCTTCTCCATCGTCGCCCACAGCCCGTACTCGTGCATCGCCTGCACGTCGCGCTCCATCTCCTCGCGCGAGCCCGTCGACACCACCGACTTGCCGTCCTTGTGGACCTCCCACATCAGCTTCTCGGCCTTCTTGCGGGGGTAGCCGAAGTAGGTCTGGAAGACGTAGGTGACGTACGACATGAGGTTCACCGGGTCGTTCCACACGATGGTCACCCAGGGTCGCGCGAGCTGCGTCAGGTCCCCTGTCTCCGGCTGCTCGATCTCGACGGGCATGGGTGCGGACACGAGTCACATCCTAGGCTGTGGCAGGTGACTGCTTCGACGGCGCTGCTGACCGACCACTACGAGCTGACCATGGTGCAGGCCGCCCTGCGCGCAGGGACCGCCCACCGGCGTTCGGTCTTCGAGCTGTTCGGACGTCGCCTCCCCGAGGGCCGCAGGTACGGCGTCGTGGCCGGTGTCGGCCGGGCGCTCGACGCCTTCGAGCGGTTCCGGTTCGACGACGAGGTGCTCGAGGTGCTCCGCGAGGGCCAGGTGGTCGACGAGCCGACGCTGGAGTGGCTCGCCGGCTACCGGTTCACCGGGGACATCTGGGGCTACCCGGAAGGCGAGGTGTACTTCCCGTACTCGCCGCTGATGGTCGTGGAGTCCACCTTCGCCGAGGCGGTCGTGCTGGAGACCCTGATGCTGTCGATCCTCAACCACGACTCGGCGATCGCCTCCGCGGCGTCGCGGATGACGTGGTGCTCCTGCGAGCGGCCGTGCATCGAGATGGGGTCCCGCCGGACCCACGAGGAGGCAGCCGTCGCGGCGGCGAGAGCGGCGTACATCGCCGGCTTCGCCTCGACCTCGAACCTCGCCGCCCGACAGCGGTACGGCGTCCCGACGACCGGCACCAGCGCCCACAGCTTCACGTTGCTTCACGACACCGAGCGTGACGCGTTCACCGCGCAGGTGGAGTCGCTCGGCAAGGGCACCAGCCTCTTGATCGACACCTTCGACATCACCGAGGCGGTGAAGCTCGCCGTGGACGTGGCCGGCCCCGAGCTGGGCGCGGTCCGGATCGACTCCGGCGACCTCGGCATGCTCGCGCAGCAGGTGCGGGAGCAGCTCGACGCGCTCGGCGCGAAGGACACTCGGATCATCGTCACCTCCGACCTCGACGAGCACGCGATCGCGGCGCTGGCCGCGGCGCCGGTCGACGGCTACGGCGTGGGCACCTCGCTGGTGACCGGCAGCGGCCACCCCACCTCCGGCTTCGTCTACAAGCTGGTCGCACGCGAGGGCGAGGACGGCCAGATGGTCTCGGTCGCCAAGAAGAGCAAGGACAAGGCCTCGATCGGCGGGCGGAAGTACGCGCTGCGCCGGCACAACGCCTCGGGTGTCGCCGAGGCGGAGGTGATCGGCATCGACCCGACCCCGGTCGACGACGGCCGTGTCGGTGTCGAGGTCGGCGAGGGCGACCGGCTGCTCCTCCAACCGCTGGTGCGCGACGGCGAGGTGGTCGGCCGCGAGCCGCTCGAGGCCGCCCGCGAGCGGCACCTGCGGGTGCGCGAGGAGCTGCCGCTACCGGCGCGGATGCTCTCGCGCGGCGAACCGGTGATCCCGACCGTCCACCTGGACTGATCCGGGTGGGGTCCTTCGGCCCGGTGACCACCGGGCGCGGCCTCGGCTAGCGTGACGAGCATGAAGCGCGCACTCATCGTGGTCGACGTCCAGAACGACTTCTGCGAGGGCGGCAGCCTTCCGGTCGCCGGTGGCGCGGAGGTCGCCTTCCGGATCGGCGAGCTGCTGCACCACTGGACGTCGAAGGACCCGAAGGCACCCGACTACGCCGTCGCCGTGGCCACCCGGGACCACCACATCGACCCCGGTGGCCACTTCTCCAAGGAGCCGGACTTCGTCGAGAGCTGGCCGGCGCACTGCGTGGTCGGCACCGACGGCGAGGCGTTCCACCCCAACCTCGACCCGCAGCCGTTCGACGCGATCTTCTACAAGGGCGAGCACGCCGCGGCGTACTCCGGGTTCGAGGGTCACACCGCCGAGGGCGAGATGCTCGCGGACTGGCTGCGCCGCCACCAGATCACCGACGTCGACGTGTGCGGCATCGCCACCGACTACTGCGTGCGTGCGACCACGCTGGACGCGGTCAAGGAGGGGTTCGGGGTCCGGCTGCTGACCGACCTGGTCGCCGGGGTCGCCACGGAGACCTCGACGGCCGCGCTCGAGGAGGTGCGCACCGCCGGCGCCGCGCTGGTGTGAGCGCTCAGGCGTGGGCGTCGAGCTCGCGCGGCAGGTCCCGCATCCGGCTCAGCGGAGAGAACAGCACGGTCAGCGCGGCGAGCAGGAAGCCCGCGACGGTCAGCCAGAGCGTGGGTACGACGCCCAGCGACTCTCCGAGCAGGCCACCGGCGAAGGCGCCGATCGGCATGCTCCCCCACACGATGAACCGGATCGAGGCGTTCATCCGGCCCAGCAGCGGCTTGGGGCACAGCCGCTGCCGGAAGCTGACCTGGATCACGTTGTAGCCGACCGCGCCGTAGGAGACGCCGAACGCGCCGAGCGCCAGCGCGGGCACCGGCGGCACCTGGGAGGCCACCGGGGTGAGCGCCGCGAACGGCACGGTGAGCAGCGCCATCGCCGGGATCGTCCGACCCTCCCCGACCAGCCGGGACACCCGGGTCACGGTGAGCGCCGCCGCGAGCCCGCCGACCGAGCCGACGGAGAACACCAGCCCCAGCGTCGCCTCGGTGAGGCCGAGGTCGCGGATGACGTAGAGCACGAGCAGCACCGACGACACCGCCGCAGCGGTGTTGCTCAGCGCCGTGCACAGCACGATCCGGCGCAGCAGCGGCTGCCGGAGCACGAACGACAACCCCTCCCCGACCTCGGTGCGCAGCGGACGCCGGTCCGCCTTCAACGGCGGCTCCTCGTCGTGCCGGATCCGGCGGACGAACAGCGTCGAGGCGGCCATCGACAGCGCGGTCACCGCGATCGTCAGCGGCGACCCGACCAGTCGGATCAGCGCGGCACCGAGCGCCGGGCCGGCGATCCGGGCGACCTCGCCGGTGGCCATGATCTTGGCGTTGGCCTCGCCGATCTGGTCCGAGCGCACCAGGTCGGGCAGGTAGCTCTGGTGCGCGACGTCGAAGAACACCGTGGCGGTGCCCACGACCAGCGCGACGCCGTAGACGTGCAGCATGGTGAGCGAGTCCAGCGCCCAGGCGACCGGCAGACTCAGCAGCACCAGCCCGCGGACCAGGTCGCCGACGATCACGACGCGGCGCTTGCGCCACCGGTCCACCCAGGCGCCGGCGGGCAGGCCCACCAGCAGGAACGCGAGCATCTCGAAGGTGCCGAGCAGGCCCATCTGGAACTCGTCGGCGTCGAGCAGCCGCACCGCCAGGATCGGCATCGCCAGGCCGACCAGCTGGACCCCGAGCTGGCTGACCGCGTCGCCCATCCACAGCTGCCGGAAGTCGTGGTGGTGGACGAGGCTGCGCCTCGGGGTGGCGGCGGTGTCGCCGGCGGGCTTGGCGGTGCTCACGGAGACAACCTCGCCCACTGATTGAGATTTGTCAATCACTGGCTGCCGTGGCGTCGGCAAAGCCTCTACGCTGCGTCCATGGCCCTCCCCGACGAGTCCCCGCGACGCCCTGCGACCGACGCCGAGGCCCGCGCGCTCGCCTCCGGGCTGCGCCTGCAGATCCTGCGGCTCACCCTCGACGAGCCGCTGACCAACAAGGAGATCGCGGAGAAGGTCGGCCGCAATCCCGCGTCGGTGCTGCACCACGTGCGGACCCTTGTCGACACAGGGTTTCTCCGGGCCGAGCCCGTACGACGAGGCACCCGGGGCTCGCGCGAGGTGCCCTACCGTGCGACGGGGAAGTCCTGGCGGCTCGACGTGCCCGGGGTGGGGCAGGCAGTGCTCGCCGCCTTCCTCGCCGAGGCCGAGCAGGTGCCTGCCGAACAGCTGGAGACGAGTCGCCTGGGTCTGCGGCTCACCGGGGACGAGGTGGCCGAGCTGCGACGGCGCCTCGACGACCTGCTCGAGGAGTTCCGGTCCCGTCCCGCCGCTCCGGACGCCGAGGCGTGGTCGCTGTTCGTCGCGCTGCACCCCGACGCCGGCCGCCGCACCGGCTGAGCCCGACTACTCGCCACGGAAGACCGGCCGGCGCTTCTCCCCGAACGCACGCATCCCCTCGGCGACGTCCTCGGTGCGCAGCAGCACGGTCTGGCCGCGCCGCTCGCGCTCGAGCGCCTCCTCGAGGCGGTCCAGGGTCGCGCCGTTGATCGCCTTCTTCGTCGCCGCGTAAGCCAGCGGCGGCCCGGCGGCGAGCCGCGCGGCGATCGTCGAGACCACCTCGTCGAGCTCGTCGTCGGCCACGACGTGCGACGCCAGCCCGACGTCGTACGCCTCGCGGGCCGACAACGCCTCGCCGAGCAACGCCATCCGCATCGCGCGCACCCGGCCCACCGACGCCGCCACGGTCGCCGTGGCTCCGCCGTCGGGCATCAGCCCGATCCGCGAGAACGCGAGCAGGAAGCTCGCCGACTCCGCGGCGACGACCAGGTCGCAGGCCACCGCCGCCGAGCAGCCCACACCCGCCGCGACGCCGTTGACCGCGGCCACGCACGGCTTCGGGGAGCCGGTGATCGCGCGGATGATCCGGTTGGCCCGGTCGAGGCTGGTCACGTCGAAGTTCTCGTGCGCGTCCGCGCCACCGATGTCGGCACCGGCACTGAACGCCGGACCCGTGCCGCGCAGCACGACGACGCGCACGTCCTCGCGGACGGCGGCGCGCTCGATCTCCTCGGCGATCCGGTCCGCCATCGCAGCCGTCAGCGCGTTCAAGTGCCCGGGCCGGTCCAGGGTCAGCGTCAGCACGCCCCGGTCGACGCCGACCTGCATGCCCTCGGTCTGATCCATGTCTCTCATCCTCCCCAACGCTGCGTCAGCGTCGTGACCACCTTGAGGTCGCGCGTGGTCGCGACACCGAGCCGCCGCTCGATCCGGGCGTTGTTGATGCGCGCGGACTGGTAGCCGTCACGGACCCAAACGTGCACGGCCCGGCCGATCGCGCGAGCGGCCTCGCCCTCGGCCTCGATCGCCGCGATCTCGGCGGCGACATCCGGCGGCGCCGGCGACCGCAGGAAGGTGACGTAGCGCCGGACATCGCCCTCGACGAGCGGCTCGAGGGAATGGGCGTCGTCGTGCACCTGGCGCAGCTCGTCGGGCGTGAGGACCACCGTGGGTACGGCGAACCCGCGGTCGGCCTCGAAGACCTCCTCCAGCAGCGCGGCGACCCGGTCGGCCGACCTCATCGACGTACTCACCCGCAGGTTGCCGGTCTGGATGTAGGTCTCCACGTCGCGGAAGCCCGCCGCCTCGACGCAGGAGCGCAGCTCGGCCATCGGGAACTTGCGGGTCCTGCCCAGGTTGATCGCGCGGAGGAAGGCCACGTAGCTCGGCATGGGGCTCAGCCAACCACACCGCGGCGACGCGTCAGCCCGGCTGCGGCCCGCGGCCAGCCCAGGTCCAGGCGTACGCCGGGTCCTCGGCCGCCAGCCCGCCTTCGCCGAGGTCGAGCGGCCGGAAGGTGTCGACCATGACCGCGGTCTCGTCGAACGCCTCCGCTCCGAGCGACGCCTCGATCGCCGAGGGCTGGGGACCGTGGGCGTAGCCGCCGGGGTGCAGCGAGATCGAGCCGATGTTGATGCCAGACCCCTTGCGGGCCTCGTAGTCCCCGCCGACGTAGAACATCACCTCGTCGCTGTCGACGTTGGAGTGGTAGTACGGCACCGGCACCGCGAGCGGGTGGTAGTCGACCTTGCGGGGCACGAAGTTGCAGATCACGAAGTTGTGGCCCTCGAAGACCTGGTGCACCGGCGGCGGCTGGTGGATGCGGCCGGTGATCGGCTCGAAGTCGGCGATGTTGAACGTGTAGGGGTACAGGCAGCCGTCCCAGCCGACGACGTCGAAAGGGTGCGTCGCGTAGGTCATCCGGGTGCCGACCAGGCCGCTCGGCGAGGAGCCGCGGTGCTTGACCAGCACCTCGACGTCCTCCCCGTCGACGAGCAGCGGCTCGTCGGGGCCGTAGAGGTCGCGCTCGCAGTACGGAGCGTGCTCGAGGAACTGGCCGTAGCGCGAGAGGTACCGCTTCGGCGGGCTGATGTGGCTGTTCGCCTCGACGACGTAGAGCCGGTCGAGCCCGCCGTCGCCGCGCGGCACCCAGCGGTGGGTCGTGGCGCGCGGGATCACCACGTAGTCGCCGGTGCGGTAGGACAGCTCGCCGAACACCGTCTCCACGACACCCTCCCCGGCTTCGACGTACACGCACTCGTCGCCCACGGCGTTGCGGTAGTACGGCGAGACGCTGCCCGCGACGACGTAGGAGATCCGGACGTCGGCGTTGCCGAGCACGAGCCGCCGGTCCTGCACGGCGTCGCACTCCTCCGCGGCGTCGTCCTCGAACAGCCCGTGCAGCTTCAGGTGCCGTGGCTTCAGCGGGTGGTTTGCCTGCGTCGTCAGGTCGGGCAGCTCCCACACCTGGCTGTCGACGATCGCCGACGGCACGCCCCGGTGGTAGAGCAGCGAGGAGTCCGAGGAGAATCCCTCCTCCCCCATCAGCTCCTCGTAGTGGAGCCGGCCGTCGTCGTCACGGAACTGCGTGTGCCGCTTGGCCGGGATGGTCCCGACCTGCCGGTAGAAAGCCATGGCCACCTCTCGTCCGATAATCGGATGGAGTTGTCCGATCACAGAAACCATGCGTTAGTGTCGCGAGCGTGTCAACCATCCCCGAGCCCTACCGGCACCTCGTCGACGACGCAGCGGTCTTCCCGCCCGGGAGCACCCCGTTGGCCCAGGCCCTCGCCGAGCACCGCGCCCACCGCGGATCCGGCTACGCCGACCTCGTCGGCCCGTTCGTCGTCAGCGACGTCGCGCTCCCCGACCTGATCGAGGCCGTGCGCGCCGACGAGGGCCCGGCTCCGCTGCGGGTGTCGGTCGTGGTCACCGGCGGCGCGGGAGCCGTCGAGCCGGCCGTCCGGTGGGCCGCCCGCGCTGAGGAGCTCGAGCTGGCCGCTGTCGAGCTGGCCCTCCGTGACGAGCAGGACCTGCCCCGCAACGCCCGCCGGGTCACCACCGTCGTCGACCAGCTCCGGGCCTCCGGTGACCTCGACGACGAGACCCCCGTGTACGTCGAGCCACCGGCCGTCGTCGAACCCGAGCCGGGCCCGTCGTGGCTGGCCGCCCTCGACGAGGTCGCGGCGCTCGACCTGCGGCTGAAGTTCCGCACCGGCGGGGTCAGCACGGACGCCTTCCCCAGCGCGACCACCCTGGCGTCGTACGTCGAGGCCGCGCTGGACCGGGAGCTGAGGTTCAAGTGCACCGCCGGGCTGCACCACGCGATCCGGCACCGGGACGAGGAGACCGGGTTCGAGCACCACGGCTTCCTCAACGTGCTGGCCGCGACCCGCGCCGCGCTCGACGGCCTCGGGCCGGCTGAAGTGGCGCGACGGCTCGACACGACCGCCGCGGAAACCGTCGGCGGCTGGCTGGACGAGGCCGGCCCGGAGGGCCTGGCCTCCGCGCGCCGCTGGTTCGTCTCGTTCGGCTCCTGCAGCGTGCTCGAACCGCTCGAGGACCTCGTCGACCTGGGAGTGGTCGACCCCGCACACCTGGAGGGGACGCCATGACCGCCGCGACTGCACGGACCTGGGTCGAGGGCGCCGACGGCTCGCTCTACGACATCGACAACCTGCCCTACGGCGTGTTCAGCCGCGACGGCGAGGCACCGCGGGTGGGTGTGCGCATCGGCGACCACGTGCTCGACGTGGCCCCGGTGGCCGCCGGCGACATGCTCGAGGTGGCCCACGTCTTCGAGGCGCCCGACCTCAACCCGTTGATGGCGATGGGCCGGCCGACCTGGGAGTCGGTGCGGCTGTGGCTGGTCTCGTTGCTGACCGACGAGTCACGACGCGACCTCGTCGAACCGCTGCTGGTCCCGCTGAGCCAGGTGCAGCTGCACCTGCCCGCGGCGATCGCCGACTACGTCGACTTCTACTGCTCGCTGGACCACGCCAGCAACGTCGGCCGGATGATGCGCCCCGACGAGCAGCCGCTGAAGCCGAACTGGCGTCACCTCCCGGTGGGCTACCACGGCCGGGCCGGCACGGTGGTCGTGTCGGGAACGCCGATCCACCGCCCCCAGGGCCAGATGGTCTCGACAGGCTCGACCGCCGCGGGGCGGCCGATCCCCCGATACGGCCCGTCGCGGCGGCTGGACATCGAGTGCGAGCTCGGCTTCCTGGTCGGCACCCCCTCCCAGCTCGGCGACCAAGTGCCGGTCTCAGCCTTCGCCGACCACGTCTTCGGAGTCCTGCCGCTCAACGACTGGTCCGCGCGCGACATCCAGGGCTGGGAGTACGTCCCGCTCGGCCCGTTCCTCGGTAAGTCGTTCGCGACCTCGGTGAGCGGCTGGGTGACCCCGCTGTCGGCGCTGGAGGCCGCCCGCGTGGACCTGCCGGGACAGGACCCCGAACCGCTGGAGTACCTCCGGGTCGGCCCCGGCGCCGGCTACGACATCGACTTCGAGGTGCTCCTCAACGGCGAGGTCGTCACCCGACCGCCGTACTCCTCGATGTACTGGTCCCCCGCCCAGATGCTCGCGCACCTGACCGTCAACGGCGCCTCGCTCCGGGTGGGTGACCTCTTCGCCTCCGGCACGATCAGCGGACCGATGCGCGAGCAGCGCGGCTCGTTCCTGGAGCTGTCGTGGGGCGGCAAGGAGCCGTTCGACGTCGCCGGTCACCCGCGAACGTTCCTCGAGGACGGCGACGAGGTCGTGATCCGAGCGACCGCGCCCGGCACCCGGGGTGGCCGGATCGGTCTCGGCGAGGTCAGCGGCCGGATCCTTCCCGCGCGCTGAGGTCCGCCGGACCGTTCAGACCCGGATTCGCAGGTAGGTGTGCGGCTCGCCGGGGTGTGAACGCAACAGATGCCTTTCAGATCGGCAAGATCGCGGTTGTTGAGGCCAGCTGATCGGGTCGAGTGAAAGGCACCTGTTGGGT
>JBMOMG010000116.1:0-22544 GCA_049323155.1 Actinomycetota bacterium
GGTCGGCGACGAGATGGTCTCCGCCGACGTCGGCGGCCAGCTGCTTGGCTCCGGTCTCGTCGCGGTCGAGGACGATCAGGTGGGCACCGGCGTCGGCCAGCCGCTGTGCCACCGCACGGCCGATGCCGCTGGCACCTCCGGTCACGAGCGCGACGCGACCGGCGAGGTCTGTGACCTGGGTCTCATGGGCGTTGCTCATGCCCGGTGACGCTACGCGCGCCGGTGGGCGACAGGTATGTGCGCGACCCCCACACTCTCGCGCGAACTATGTGTCCCGGTTGGAACCGGATGCCCGGAGCCGATGGAGCCGAAGGGCCATCTGGAGGTCGAGCGCCCGGGACGGATCGCGCCAGCGGGGACCCAGGAGCTGCCCGATCCGCTCCAGGCGCTGGGCGACCGTGTTGGGGTGGATGGTCAGCGCTCGGGCGGTGTCGGAGGGCCGCGAGCCGGTGGCGAACCACTGCTCGAGCGTGGCCACGAGCTCGGTGCCCCGGCGTGCGTCGTAGGCGAGAACCGGCCCGATCGTGGCCTCCACGAACTCGTCGAGAGGCTCCCGACCACCTCCGCCGAGGACCAGTCGGGCCAGCCCGAGACCGGCGGGGTCGCTGACCTCCCCCCGCCTGCCCAGCGTCTCCAGCGTCCGCAGGCAGCCCTCCGCCTCCCGGTTCGCAGCCCGCAGCGCATCGAGCCCCGGCGCCGCGGCGGCCACACCCACGGTCGACGACCCGCCTGCCGCGGCCAGCCGCGCCTGAAGCTGCTCTCCCACCGTGAGCGGGTCGGCCGACGGAAGCACCACCACCACGTTGCCGTCGTGGGACCCGCCGAGGCCGCGGTGCTCGTCGGCGTGCCGGGAGGCTACCTGGGCGGCTCGCTGCCGGTCGAGGCCGTCCACGGCCGCAACGGCGATCACCATCGGCCGGCCCAGGTCCACCCGCTGGCGGCGCGCCCGCTCCGCCAGGCGTTCAGGGTCGACGCCGCGACCGGCGAGCAGGTCGGCGAGAAGCTCGCCGCGCACCCGGTCCTCGGCCTCGGCAAGGGAGCGTCCGAAGAGCAGCACCAGCGCGGTCACCAGCGCACCCCGCTCGAGGGTGCGCCGGTCGGCGAGCCCGAGCGGCTCCTGCTCGCGATGGAGAACGAGCGTGGCGAGCCGCTCGGTCCCGGCGAGCGCGGCAGCGACGTAGGTGTGGCCCTGCCCGCCGGGCACCTCGACGCTGTGGCCGGAGCCGGCCGACTCCTCGGCCGCCGCTTCGATCCCGGTCAGCGGCGGCGCAGGCGACCCGACCGTCGCCAGCCGGTGCCCGTCCCGGTCGTCGATGCTCAGCGAGGCACCGAGGACGTCGGCGACGACCTCGGCCACCTCGGGCACCCGGCCGCCCCGGAGCAGCACCTCGGTGAGCCGGTCGTGCGCCCGCGCTGCGGTCTCGACCGCCTCGCTGTGCGAACGGATCTGCCGGTTCACCTCGTCCACCTTGGCGAGCGCGGCCTGCGTGCGCTCGAACAGGCGCGCGTTCTCCAGCGCCACCGCGGCGTGCGCCGCAAACGACGTCAGCAACGAGACCTCCGCCGGCGGGAACTGACGCACGCTCCGGTGCACCGCGAGGAGGGCGCCGATGACCTTGCCCTCCACCACGAGCGGGACTCCGAGGATCGCGCGGATCCTCTCGTCCTCGACGGCCGTGTCGATGTAGTCGCGGTGCACGAACCGCTCGTCGGCCTGGTAGTCGTCGGTGTAGTACGGCGCACCGGACTGTGCCACCAGACCCAGCAGGCCGGTGCCGAGCGGGAGCCGGAGCTTGGCGAACGCCGCCGTCAGCGCCCCGTCGGTCACCCGCATGTAGGAGGCGCCCTCCTCCTCGTCGTTGAGCGAGAGGTAGGTCATGTCGGCATGGAGCAGGGTGCGGGCGCGGCGCACGATCGCGGCGAGGATCTCGTCGACGTCGCGGATCGCGGTGAGGTCCTTGGCCGTCTCGTACAGCGCGGTCATCTCCGCCTCGCGCTGCCGCTGGAGGGCGAACTGCTCGCGCAAGGCCACGGCGACTCGGTGCTGCTCACGCACCGCCTCCAGCTCCGCGCCCCCCAGCCCTCGGGCCTCGGCCTCGCCGACCACGGCATCGAAGGCCGCTCGGGAGGCGCCGCTGTAGAGCAGGTCGAGGAACGAAGCGGCCTGAGACATGCGGCGCACCCTAGTACCGTGGAGCGGATGGCCGGAAGCAGTGCACCGCGCACCCTGGCCGACCAGTTCCGCGGCTGGTCGGACGCCGATCTCGCGCGCCTGCTCGAGTCCCGTCCGGACCTCTCGGTGCCCGCGCCCCAGGACTCCACCCAGCTCGCGTCCCGGGCCAGCACCCGTGCGTCGGTGCTGCGCGCCGTCGACCAGCTCGACGTGCTCGGCCTCGCGACGCTGGACGCTGCCGTGGCGCTCGGCGGCCGCTGCTCCCTCGCCGACCTGCAGCAGCACCTGCACGCCGATCCCGCCACGGTCGAGGCGGCGGTCTCCGAGCTGCGGTCGCTCGCCCTGCTGTGGGGGACGACCGAGGAGCTGCGGGCGGTGAGCGTGGTCGCCGACATCGTCGGTACGTCGATCAGCGGGCTCGGCCCCTCGGCGGAGCAGCTGCTGTCGACGTACGGGCCCTCCCGGGTCGCCGCGCTCGCCCGGGACCTCGGGCTCGACGTCAGCGGCGACCGGCTCACCGACGTCGCCAGGATCAGCGACCGCCTCCGCGACCGCGAGGCCGTGGAGGAGCTGGTGTCCGAGCTCGACGAGCGCGCCCGGGCGATCCTCGACCACCTCGAACGCGACGCCGCGCCGGGCACCGTGGAGTCGACCGACCGGACGGTGAGCCGGGCGACGTCGGAGTCGCCGGTGGACCGGCTCCTGGCCCGCGGGCTGGTGATCGCGCGGGACCGCAAGCACGTGGTCGTCCCGCGCGAGGTGGCGATCTGCCTGCGCGACGGGCGTACGACCCGGCACCGGGTCGACCGGGCTCCGGACCTGGCCACCTCGGAGCGCGACCAGGCCCTGGTCGACCGAGCCGGGGCGGGCGCGGCGTTCGACCTGGTCCGCCACGTCGAGCTGCTGCTCGAGCACTGGGGCACCCATCCGCCGTCCGCGCTGCGCACCGGCGGGCTCGGGGTCCGTGACCTGAAGGCCGCCGCCGAGCTGCTGCACGTCGACGAGCGCACCGCCGCGCTGCACGTCGAGGTGGCCGCCGCAGCCGGTCTCGTCGCCGTCGGCGACACCGAGGAGCACGACGCCGCCTGGCTGCCCACCGACTCCTTCGACATCTGGAGCAGCGGGTCCGCGGGAGAGCGCTGGGCCGCGCTCGCCCACGCGTGGCTGACCAGCCCGCGGCTGATGGGCCTGGTCGGCAGCCGCGACGAGAACCGCAAGGCGGTCAACGCACTGGTCCCTGATCTCGAACGCGGCTGGCTGCCCGAGGTCCGCCAGGAGGCGTTCGCCGAGCTCGCCGAGCTGCCGCCGGGCACGGTGCTGGCCGCCTCGACCGGGATCCCCTCTCTCGTCGACCGGATGCGCTGGCTGCGCCCGCGCCGTCCCGCACAGCGCGCCGAGGCGGTGGCGTGGGCCGTCGACGAGTCCGCGGTGCTCGGGGTGAGCGCCCTGGGTGGGCTCTGCTCCCACGGCCGGGCGCTGCTGGGGGCCGACGAGCCGCGCAAGGAGGCCGCCCGGGTCCTGGAGCCGCTGCTGCCCGAGCCGGTCGACCACGTCCTGCTCCAGGCCGACCTCACCGCCGTCGCACCGGGTCCGCTCGAGCACGACCTTGCCCACAAGCTGGCGATGATCGCCGACATCGAGTCCCGGGGCGGGGCCACGGTCTACCGGTTCACCGCCTCGTCGGTGCGGCGGGGCTTCGACTCCGGCTGGTCGGCCGCCGAGGTCCACGGCTTCCTCACCTCCTCGTCACGGACCCCCGTCCCGCAGCCGCTGGTGTACCTCGTCGACGACGTGGCCCGGCGGTTCGGGACGGTGCGGGTCGGGGCGGCCGGCTCGTTCCTGCGCAGCGACGACGAGGCGGCACTGGCCGAGCTGGTCCATCACCCCAAGGCATCGGGGCTGCGGCTGCGCCGGATCGCGCCGACCGTGGTCGTCAGCGACGTGCCGGTCGACGTACTCCTGCCGCGGCTGCGCGAGCTCGGCCTCGCCCCCGTGGTCGAGGCGCCGGACGGCACCGTGCGGCTCGCGCGGCGTGACACCCACCGGGCCCGACCGCCCCGGCAGCGGCCCCCGAGCCCGGACGTCGGGGCGGCTCGGCTCGCGGCGCGGGTGGCCGCGACGGTCGGCGCGATCCGCGCCGGTGACCGGGCCGCGGAGAGCCGGCCGCGCAGCAGCGCTCAGGCCGCCGTCGCCGGCGGCGGCCCGATGGCGACGATGGCCGCCCTGCGCGAGGCGGTGGAGAGCAGGAGCAGCGTGTGGATCTCCTACCTCGACAACCACGGCTCCACCGTCGAACGGGTGGTCGACCCGGTCAAGGTCGACGCCGGCTGGCTCACCGCCTTCGACCACCGCGCCGACGACGTCCGTGCCTTCGCGGTGCACCGGATCACCGCCGTCGCCCCCGCCGGCTGACCCCCCGGCGGACTGGACCGGTGCCCCTTACCGTCACAGGGGTTTGGCGCTCGCCGGTAACCTCCAGGCATGGACTTTGTTCGTTACGCCGAGCGCTCCGCGGACCTCGTGAACGCCGAGCTGGAGGACGCCGCCGCCCTGCGCCGGTTCCTCGCCGAGCGCGCCTGGCTGCAGGAGCAGGTCGTCGAGCGTGACGCCACCGCGCTGCGCCGGTTCCAGCGCGAGCTCCGGCCCGTGTTCGAGGCATCCAACGACCGTGACGAGGCCCGGGTGGTCGAGCTGCTCAACGAGCTGCTCGCCAAGCACCCGGTCACGCCGTACATCGCCGGCCACGAGCCCGGCAAGTGGCACATGCACGTCGCCGACCGGAACTCCACGGTGGCCGAGCTGCTGGTCGCGGAGTCCCTGATGGGCCTGTCCACGCTGGTCTGCGACCTCGGCGCGACCCGGCTCGGGGTGTGCGACGCCAGCCCGTGCGAGGACGTGTTCGTCGACGTCTCGCCGAACCAGTCCCGGCGCTACTGCACCGACCGCTGCTCCTCGCGCGCCAACGTCGCGGCCTACCGCGCCCGCCAGCGGGCGGTCGCCCAGGGCGCCCAGGCAGCCCGGAGTGCCCAGGCAGCCCAGAGTGCCCAGGCAGCGCAGGGGGCGCGCGCATGAACGACGGTCCGCTGATCGTCCAGTCCGACAAGACCCTGCTCCTCGAGGTCGACCACGAGCGCGCCCAGGACTGCCGCAAGGCGATCGCGCCGTTCGCCGAGCTCGAACGCTCCCCCGAGCACGTGCACACCTACCGGCTGACTCCGCTCGGGCTGTGGAACGCGCGGGCCGCGGGGCACGACGCCGAGCAGGTGATCGACACGCTGCTGGCCTACTCGCGCTACTCGGTCCCGCACGCGCTGCTCGTCGACATCGCCGAGACGATGGCCCGCTACGGCCGGCTGCGGCTGGAGAAGCACTCCGTCCACGGGCTGGTCCTGGTCTCCACCGACCGGCCGGTGCTGGAGGAGGTGCTGCGGGCGCGCAAGGTCAAGCCGATGCTCGGCGAGCGCATCGACGACGAGACGGTGGCGGTGCACCCCTCGGAGCGGGGCAACCTCAAGCAGGCGCTGCTCAAGCTCGGCTGGCCGGCCGAGGACTTCGCCGGGTACGTCGACGGCGAGGCGCACCCGATCGACCTGCGCGAGGACGGCTGGGAGCTTCGCTCCTACCAGCGCGACGCGGCGGAGTCGTTCTGGCACGGCGGTTCCGGGGTCGTCGTACTCCCCTGCGGCGCCGGCAAGACGATCGTCGGCGCCGCGGCGATGGCGCACGCGAAGGCCACCACGCTGATCCTGGTCACCAACACCGTCTCCGCGCGGCAGTGGAAGGAGGAGCTGCTCCGGCGCACCTCCCTCACGGAGGACGAGATCGGCGAGTACTCCGGCACCAAGAAGGAGATCCGGCCGGTCACCATCGCCACCTACCAGGTGATGACCACCCGCCGGAAGGGCAGCTACGCGCACCTCGAGCTGTTCGACGCCCGCGACTGGGGCCTGGTGGTGTACGACGAGGTGCACCTGCTCCCGGCACCGATCTTCCGGATGACCGCCGACCTCCAGGCCCGCCGCCGGATCGGGCTGACCGCGACGCTGGTGCGCGAGGACGGCCGCGAGGGCGACGTGTTCTCGCTGATCGGCCCGAAGCGCTACGACGCGCCGTGGAAGGACATCGAGGCCCAGGGCTGGATCGCCCCGGCCGACTGTGTCGAGGTGCGGGTGACCCTGCCGGAGGGGCAGCGGTTCGCCTACGCCACCGCCGAGCCCGACGAGCGCTACCGGATGGCGTCGAGCACCCACGTGAAGACCGACGTCGTCCAGCAGCTCGTCGAGAAGCACAAGGGCGAGCCCACGCTGGTGATCGGGCAGTACATCGACCAGCTCGACGAGATCGCCGAGCAGCTCGGCGCGCCGGTGATCAAGGGCGAGACGCCGGTCAAGGAGCGGGAGCGGCTGTTCCACGCCTTCCGCACCGGCGAGCTCGACCTGCTCGTGGTGTCGAAGGTCGCGAACTTCTCCGTCGACCTGCCCTCGGCCGCGGTGGCGATCCAGGTGTCCGGCGCGTTCGGCTCGCGCCAGGAGGAGGCCCAGCGGCTCGGCCGGCTGCTGCGACCCAAGGAGGACGGCCGCTCCGCGCGGTTCTACGCGATCGTCGCGCGCGACACCGTCGACGCCGACTTCGCCCAGCACCGGCAGCGGTTCCTCGCCGAGCAGGGCTACGCCTACCGGATCATGGACGCCGACGACATCGCCGCGGAGTCCTGAGCCGGCTCTCTACGCCCGCTGCCGGGTCCCGCGAAAACCGCATGACGTACGACGGGCGCACCGGTAACGTCGTCGGGCCCACCCACCCCGACCGCGACCGCGGAGGTCCACGCGTGCCTACCCCCGACCCCGTGCTGGCCGGCGAGCAGGCGCACCTGACCCGCTCGCGCGAACAGCTCGCCCGGATGCGCACCAAGACCGCCTCGCTGGACACCTCCGCGGCCGGCGACTGGGTCAGCCAGCAGATCCTCGAGTCCACGATCTACCAGCGGATGAAGGCACTCGAGGACGACCCGACGGTGCCGCTGTTCTTCGGCCGGCTCGACTACGACGAGCAGCACGAGGATGCGCGCGGCGAACGGTTCTACATCGGCCGGCGCCACGTCACCGACGAGTCCGGCGACCCGATGGTGGTCGACTGGCGTGCGCGGATCAGCCGCGCGTTCTACCGGGCGAGCCGGGTGGAGCCGATGGGCGTCCGGCTGCGGCGCCGGTTCGGCTTCCAGCAGGGGCGGATCACCGCGTTCGAGGACGAGCGGCTGCTCGAGGGGATCGAGGAGGCGCACTCGGAGATCCTCGAGACCGAGATCGAGCGTCCCCGGGTGGGCCCGATGCGCGACATCGTGGCCACCATCCAGCCCGAGCAGGACCTGATCGTCCGCGCAGACCTGGCCCGCTCGGTGTGCGTCCAGGGCGCGCCCGGCACCGGCAAGACCGCAGTGGGTCTGCACCGCGCGGCGTACCTGCTGTACACCCACCGCGACCAGCTGTCCCGCCAGGGCGTGCTGGTGGTGGGACCGAACGCCTCGTTCCTGCGCTACATCGGCGACGTGCTCCCGGCCCTCGGCGAGATCGACGCCGAGCAGACCACGATCGAGGAGCTGGTCGGGAAGACGCTCCACGCCGTCAACGCCCGCTGCGTGGTGCGGGGCGAGGACCCGGCCGACGTGGCCACGCTCAAGGGCGACGCGCGGATGGCCGCCGTACTGGAGCGTGCCCTCTGGTCGCACCTGCGTCCGCCGAGTGAGGGCCTCGTGGTCCCCCGCGGCGCCCGGCGGTGGCGGGTCGCGACGTACGAGGCCGAGGAGATCGTCGCCGCGCTCCGCGAGCGCGGGGTCCGGTACGGCGCCGCCCGGGCCATGCTGCCCCAGCGGCTCGCCCATGCGGTGCTGGTGAAGATGGAGCTGGCCGGCGACTCCCCCGACGACCGGGTGCAGGACGCGGTCGCGCGCAGCCGCCCGGTGAAGCAGTACGCCGACCAGCTCTGGCCGGCGGTCGACCCGGCCGGGCTGGTCATGCGGCTGTTCAGCGACGCCGAGTTCCTGGGCCAGGCCGCAGACGGGCTGCTGACCGACGAGGAACAGGCGCTGCTGCTGTGGCCCAAGCCCGCCAAGGGGCCGGCCTCGGTGCGCTGGTCCGTCGCGGACGCCGTGCTCGTCGACGAGGCGGCCGACCTGGTCTCGCGCACCCCCAGCCTCGGGCACGTCGT
Organism: Actinomycetota bacterium; assembly: GCA_049323155.1. GTDB lineage: Bacteria > Actinomycetota > Actinomycetes > Propionibacteriales > Nocardioidaceae > Nocardioides_C. Next base: position 8,378 of record JBMOMG010000116.1, read on the forward strand.
CGCCGACGAGGCGCAGGATCTGTCCCCGATGATGCTGCGCGCCGTCGGCCGGCGCTGCACCACCGGGTCGACGACCGTGCTCGGCGACCTCGCTCAGGCCACCACTCCGTGGGGCAGCCGGTCGTGGGAGGAGGCGCTGGCCCACCTCGGCAAGCCCACCGCGCACGTCGAGCAGCTCACCCGTGGCTTCCGCGTGCCGGGTGAGGTGATCGAGCTCGCCGCCCGGCTCCTTCCCCACATCGCGCCCGGCCTCCAACCGCCGACCTCGGTACGACGGACCCGCGGCGAGCTCGAGCTGACCCGGGTGGACGACGTCGTGCACGCCGCGGCCGATGCCGCGCGCCGGGCACTGGACCGGCTCGGCTCGGTCGGGGTGATCGCACCCGACGCACTCGTCGCCGCCGTCTCGCGCAGGCTGGACGCCGAGGGCATCGACCATGCCCTGCTCGGCGAGGAGGCCGACCCCGTCGACGCCAAGCTGGACGTGGTCCCCGCCTCGCTGGCCAAGGGCTTGGAGTTCGACCACGTCGTGCTGCTCGAGCCGGCCGGCCTCGTCGCGGGCGAGGCCGACCGGCTGACCGGGCTGCGCCGGCTCTACGTGTGCCTCACCCGCGCGGTCACCTCGCTCGTCGTGCTCCATGCCGAGGCGCTGCCGCCGGAGCTCGCGACCAGCTGAGTCCGGCGCGCCCCGGACGCCCCAGTCACGCCCCGCCCCGGACCGCCTGGTCGAGCAGGTCGGCCGCAGGGTGCACCTCCCGCAGCTCCGCTCGGTCGTGCAGCAGCGCGACGAGCGGCGCGGTGATCTCGCCCATGGCGGGGCGGTTGCGGTGACGCTCCCGACGGCCTGCGGCGCCGTCCGGTGCGAGGTCGCCGACCGGCACGGTGTAGCGGCTGAACCCGTCGGCGAAGCCGACCCTGGCGCGGAGCCCGGCGCGGCGGACGGTGGCGAGCACTGCCGGGTTGTCGGGCTGCACCAGGCAGGTGATCGTCTGCACACCCTGTCCGGCGGCCGCTTCCGCGAGGGCGCGGAGCAGCCGGGTCCCGTAGCCCTGCCGTTGCCAGCGGTCCTCGACCATGATCCCCAGGTCGGCGGTCTCGTCCTCGAACGCGACCAGGCCCACCCCCACCACCTCGTCGCCGACGGTGGCCACCATGCTCAGGCCGCGCCGTGGGGCGAGCAGGGCCCGGGCCAGCCGGGGGCTCAGGTGGGGCACCGGGGCGTGGTAGCGCCGGTAGACGGTCTCGGCCGAGCACCGTGCGTGCATCGCGACCAGCGCATCGACGTCCTCGATCCGGCCGGGACGCAGGGTGACCGACGCGCCGGCCTCGCTGCGCGGACGGGCGGTGCCGGCCGCGACGGCCGGTCCGAGCGCGTCCGCGGCCAGCCGGCGCAGCTCGGCGGCGCGGGCGAGCTCGGTGTCGGTGAACCGCACCGTCCGCGACAGCCCGACCCGCGGGCCACGCAGGTCGTCGAGGACGAGCAGGTCGCCGCTCGGAGCGCCGTCAGCCGGCTCGGCGTCGAGCAGCGCGCACAGCTGCTGCTCGAGCAGGTCCGGCCGGTCGACGACTGCCTGCGCCGCCCGCAGGTACCGCACCGGCTGGTCCTCCAGCGCGTGAGGCGAGCACGGGGCGACGGCCGGGTCGACGACACCGGCGGCGGCACACAGCTCGGCGACGTCCTCGGCGCCCCAGCCGCCCGGTGTGTGCAGGACCAGCTCGTCGACCACGCGACCGTCCGCGGCCGGAAAGATCTGCAGGCCCAGGATGTTGACGTTGCGGTCGCCGCAGCCGGCCGCCAGGGCGGCCATGGCTCCGGGACGGTCCTCGAGCAGTGCGCGTACCTGCCACAACATGGCGACTCCTTCTCTCTGGTGGGTGCACCCAGGAGTCAAGCCGGTCGGGCTTGCCGGGCGGCTACGGCCGTGTTTCCACGCCGTTAAGACCGCGACGGCGGCCGATGAACCTCTCCAGCGCGATCAGCAGCCCCGGCACGACGCTCAGCGCCAGCAGCAGGCCGAACACCGACAGGGTCACCGGCTCGGTGCCGAGCAGTCCGCGCAGGGGACCGAAGAGCACACCCGCCACCTGCAGCACCGCTGCGCCGGCGACCGCGGCCTCCAGCCCACGGGCCCGCCACCCCGCCCCCTCGCGCGGTGCCCGCAGCGCGAGCGCCACGCCGAGCTGGGCGAGCCCGAGCGTCAGGAACACCCAGGTCTGGATGTCCTCGCCCCGGGACTCGGCGAGCAGCCCGGCGACCAGGGACACCGCTCCGATCACCACGCCGGTGCCGAGGATCTGCCGCCACAGGCCCTCGCCGAGCACCGACTTCTGCGGCGACATCGACGGCCGCTGCATCACCGAGCGGTCCATCGGCTCGCCACCGAACGCGACGCCCGGCAGGCCGTGGGTGAGCATGTTGATCCACAGGATCTGGGCGGCGTTCAGCGGCAGCGGCATCCCCAGGAACGGGCCGACCAGGATCACCGCCACCTCGGCGAACCCGCCGGAGAGCCCGTAGCGCAGGAAGGTCCGGATGTTGGCGAAGATCCGCCGCCCCTCCGCGACCGCGTGCACGACGGTGCGCAGGTCGTCGTCGGCCAGCACCAGCGCGGCGGCCTGTCGTGCGACCTCGGTGCCGCGCCGTCCCATCGCCACCCCGATGTCGGCCCGGCGCAGCGCCGGTGCGTCGTTCACCCCGTCGCCGGTCATCGCCACCACGTCGCCACGCTCCTGCCAGGCACGGACGATGTCGACCTTCTGCTCGGGCTTGGTGCGGGCGTAGACGCCGATCTCCTCGACCCGGGCGACGTGCTCGCCGCGGGCGACCTCCTCGCCCAGCGCGATGCCGGGGGTGACGGCGGAGATGCCGAGCCCGTCGGCGATCGCCCGCGCGGTCTCGGGGTGGTCGCCGGTGATCAGCACCAGCCGGATCCCGGCCGCCTGGCACTCCGCGACGACCTCCGCCGCGGTCTCGCGGGCCGGGTCCGCGATGCCCGCGAGCCCGACCAGCCTCAGGTCCTGCTCCAGCCGGCCTCCCGGTGGCCGGGAGTCGTACGTCGCCTCCGCGACCGCGATCACCCGGAACCCGTCGGCCGCCAGCCGGTGTGCCACCGCCCGGGCCGTGGCCGCTGCACCGTCACCGTCACCGACCAGGTCGAGGACGACCTCGGGAGCGCCCTTGCACACCACCAGCCAGCCCTGGTCCGAGCGCTGCACGGTGGTCATCCGCTGGCCCTCGCTGTCGAAGGGCACCTCCTCGACGCGCTCCCAGCTGCGCCGCAGCGCCGTGGCGTCCACACCCCCCTTGGCGGCGGCCACCAGCAGCGCGGCCTCCATCGGGTCGCCCACGACGTGCCACTCGCCGTCCTCCGGCCCGCCGAGGTGCGCGTCGTTGCACAGCACGAGGTCGCGGAGCAGGTGGTCGGCGGGCACGGGGGTCCCGCCGTCGCGCGGCTCGATCGCGCCCGCCGTACCGTAGCCGTGGCCGCTGACCACCGCCTCGCCCTCGGGCGTCCACAGCCGCTGCACGACCATCCGGCCCTCGGTGAGGGTCCCGGTCTTGTCCGAGGCGAGCACGGTGACCGAGCCGAGCGTCTCGACGGCCGGCAGCCAGCGCACCACCGCGGCCCGCTGGGCCATCCGGTAGGCGCCGAGCGCCAGCGAGATCGACACCACCGCCGGCAGCGACTCGGGAATCGCGGCCACCGAGAGGCTCACGGCCAGGATCAGCATGTCGGTGACCGGTTCCCCGCGCAGCAGCCCCAGCACGAACACCAGCACCGCGAGCCCGAGCACCAGGCCGACCAGGAGGTGCGAGAGCCGCCGCAGCCGCTGCTGCAACGGCGTGGGACGCACGCCGGCGGACGCGATCAGCGCCGCGATCCTGCCCAGCCCGCTGTTCGCTCCGGTCCGGGTCACCGTGGCCACCCCGCGGCCCTTGGTCAGCACGGTTCCGGCGAGCACCTCCTCACCGGTGGACCGGGTGACCGGGACCGACTCTCCGGTCATCGCCGACTCGTCGACCTGCAGCGCGACGGCCTCCTCGAGGTCGGCGTCGGCGGGCACGATGTCGCCGGCCTCGAGCCGGAGCAGGTCCCCGGGGACCAGGTCGGCGGCCGCCACCTGCTGGAGGGTGCCGTCGCGGAACACGTGGGCGTGCGGGGCCGCCATCCGTCCGAGCGCGGCGATCGCCTGCTCGGCCCGCACCTCCTGGAACACCCCGATACCGGTGTTCAGCACCACCACGGCGGCGATGATCGTGGCGTCGCTGACGTCACCGACGACCACGGTCACCACGAAAGCCGCCAGCAGGAGCAGGATCATCGGGTCCCGGACCTGGTCGAGCACCCGCCTGGCCCACCCGCGGGGTGGTGCCTCCGGCGGCCGGTTCGGGCCGTGCTCGTCAAGCCTGCGCGCGGCTTCGGCCGTGCTCAGGCCGGTGTGGCTGACTCGTTGACCAGCGGTCGTTCCCACGTCCCCATCTTGGTCCGCGCGGCGCCCGAACCGGAGGGCCGTTCGGCCCGAGATGCCAGACTTGGGTCGGTGACCGCCCCCGAACAGCCCCTCCACCGGCCCCTCGAGAACCAGTGGCCGGGGATCCTCGCTGCGCACGGACCGTTGCGGGACGAGCTGGTCGCGGCCTACGCCGAGGACGGCCGCGGCTACCACGATGTCCGCCACCTGACCGAGGTGCTCGCGCACCTCGACATGCTGCTGGCCCAACCGGCCGCTGCGGGGGCCGACCCCACCGCGCTCAGGCTGGCGGCCTGGTTCCACGACGCGGTGTACGACGGGCACCGCGACGACGAGGAACGCTCCGCGGTGCTCGCCGAGGAACGGCTCGGCGCGACCGGCGTACCGGACCCGCTCGTCGCCGAGGTCGCCCGGCTGGTCCGGCTCACCGCCGACCACCGGCCCGGGCCCGGAGACGTCGCCGGCGCTCTGCTGTGCGACGCCGACCTGGCTGTCCTCGCCTCCGGGCCGGAGCGGTACGCCGAGTACGTGCGCGGCGTGCGCAAGGAGTACGCCGACCTCGACGAGGACACCTTCCGGGCCGGCCGGGCAGGCGTCCTGCGCGCGCTGCTGGAAGGCCCGACGCTGTTCCACTCGCCGCTGGCCCAGGAGCTCTGGGAGGCCGCGGCCCGCGCCAACGTGCAGCGCGAGCTGGAGTCCCTGGAGGCGCCCCGATGAGCGCCCGGTTCGAGGAGGTCGACTGGCAGGACACGCCGATCGGCGAGATCAGCCTCCGCCGCAGGCACGACCCTGCGCTGGACACCGACGTGTTCGAGGTCAAGCTCGGTGACGAGTTCTTGATGTCGAGCCTGTTCACCGTCGCCGAGGAGGAGCTGGCGCGGCTCGGTCTCGCCGCGCTCGACCGTGACCGGCTCGACGTGGCCGTCGGCGGCCTCGGCCTGGGCTGCACGGCCCGGGCCGCGCTGGCCGACCCCCGGGTGACGTCGCTGGTGGTCGTCGACGCGCTCGCAGCCGTCATCGACTGGCACGAGCGCGAGCTCGTCGCCGGCGCCGCCGAGCTCGTCCGCGACCCGCGCACCCGGCTGGTGCACGGTGACTTCTTCGCAATGGTCGCCGGCGGCCAGGGCCTCGACCCTGCCGCGCCAGGTCGGCGCTTCGACGTGGTGCTGCTCGACGTGGACCACACGCCGCGGCACGTGCTGCACCCCAGCCACGCGCCGTTCTACACCGCCGCCGGACTGGCACGGATGCGCGCCCTGCTCTCCGACGACGGGGTGTTCGCGCTGTGGTCCGACGACCCGCCCGACGAGGAGTTCGGCGAGGTCCTGGGCGAGGTGTTCGCCGGCTGGCAGGCCCACGTGGTCAGCTTCGCCAACCCGTACGGCGGCGAGGACCGGTCCAACACCGTCTACGTCGCGACCGTGCGCTGAGCCCGCAGGCCGGCCAGCCGCACCCACCCGGCGTTGAGGGCGCCGAGCAGCACCGGCCACACCCATATCTCGAGGTCGAGCCACTCGGCCGGCTCGGCCAGCACCAGCAGGGCGACTGCGACCCCCAGCGGCGCCAGCCACGGCAGTGCGACCCCGAGCAGCCGCATCCCCAGCGCCCACAGCAGGTAGAGCACCGGCAGGCCGACGAGATACATCTGCAGCCCTCGGCCGATGCAGCCCAGCATCGCGGTGCTCTCACAGGGGTCCTGCTCGACGTACACCTGCCACACCCCCAGGTAGCAGCCGGTCAGGCCGGCACCGAGGAGCGCGGCGGGAAGCATGCGGGCGCGGCGGTCGGTCATGACTCCACCCTGCCGCGGCTCCTGCCGCCCTGTCGTGGGTGCGGATACTCAGATCGGTGGCTCGCCCCGTCGCCCTCGGCGCGTCGCCGGGGGCGTCCGGTCAGCGGTTGCGACGCCGTCCCGGCGCGCCGACATCCTCAGCCGACCGACGCGGCGACAGGAACGGCAGGCCGAGGGCGCCGCCGCCGGCGACTCCGGCGACGACCAGGAGCATCGCGGGCAGCCCTGCGAGCGGGATGAGCGCGCCCATCGCCGCCGGCGCCGCGATCGACGTGACCGCACCGACCACGAGCGCCACGGTGAAGCCGTCACCGGGGCGGTCCGGGACGACCTGTGCCGTCCAGATCGCCAGCAGCGACGAGCCCACCATGTAGCCCACGCCGAGCAGCAGCGCGGACAGCAGGGTCAGCGGCAACGACGAGCGTCCGAGTGCGAGCAGGGCGAGCGCGCCGCCGACGACCCAGGTGCTGCCGATGCCGACCGCCGTCGTACCGACCGCACCGGTCATCCGGCCGGTGAGCAGGGCGACGAGTCCCCCGACGCCGATGACGGCGAACAGCAGTGGCGCCGCCCACGCCCCGAGCCCGCCGCTGCGGGCGACCTCGGCGGCGTAGGTGAAGTAGACGGTGATTGCGGCGAAGTAGAGCACGGCGTACACCAGCGGTGCAGCCATGGCTCGTCGCCACGGCGACCCTCTCGACGTGTCCTGGTCCGGAGCGCGAGGACCCACCCGGGGCACCGCGCGCAGGTTCAGCAGGGCGGCGGCCGCGGCGGCGACGGCGATGCCTGCCAGGTCAGCCGCCACGACGTGGCGAGCAGGGCCAGCGCGGCGAGCCCGACCAGACCGAGACTGGTCCCGGTGGTGATCACCGCCAACAGCGTGGGGTGGTGCCGACGCGGTGCGACCCTGGTCACGATGTCGGAGTACGGCGCCCAGACCCAGCCGGCGGCACTGCCACTGAGCACGGCGCCCGCGGCGAGGATCCACGGCGACGGCGCGAACGCCACGGTCGCCGCGCCCACGACCCCGCACACGCCACCGACGGTGGTCGGTGCCCGCGGACCCCGTCGCGCCGACAGCCGTGGCGCGGAGAGCAGGCCGACGAGGTAGCCCGCGAAGGTCCCGCTGGCGATCAGGCCCAGGAGCACCTCGGAGAGCCCGAACTCCGCTCGCACATCGGGCAGCGTCAGCCCGTAGGCGTAGCGGGCCATGCCGAAGGCGACACCGACGACCGCGGCACCGCCGACACCCACCCCGACCGTCTGCCTGTCCACACGGCAGCCTCTCATCCGGGCCGATCGGCGCACGACACCGGTCAGAGCAGCGGTGTGGTGGTCAGCGTGAGGGTCCCGGCGTCGCCGTCGAGCCGCGCGGGCACCCCGAGCGGCAGGGTGAGGTTGTGGTCGGCGTGCCCGAACGGAAGGTCGGTGACCAGGGGTACGCCGAGCGGGGCGAGCCGGTCCTCCACGACCCGACGGGAGGCCTCGTCGCTGCCACAGCCGGTGAGCCGGCCGACCGCGACACCGCGCACGTCGTCGAACCAGCCGGAGCGAAGCAGCTGGGTGAGCAGCCGGTCGAGCCGGTAGGGGTCCTCGCCCACGTCCTCGAGCACCGCGATCCCCCGCGCGGCCGGGCGGGCGGTCGGGGTGCCGACCTCGGCGGCCAGCAGCGCGAGGTTGCCGCCGACGAGCACCCCGTCGGCGACGCCGCCGACGCGGACCCGCCCGGACATCGGCGTCAGGTCGTGCACCGACTCCGGGTCGAACAGCATCCGCCGCAGGTGGTCGCGCGACGCGTCGTCCCCGGCACCCAGGCTGGTCACCACCGGGCCGTGCAGGGTGACCACGCCGAGCCGGCTCGCGAACGCCTGGTGCAGCGCGGTGACGTCGGAGAAGCCGACCAGCACCTTCGGGCCCGCCTCGGCCAGCACCGGCCAGTCGAGCAGGTCCACCATCCGCTGCACCCCGTAGCCGCCCCGGGCGCAGAACACCGCCGCGACGTCCGGGGCGGTCCAGGCGGCGGTCAGCTCCGCGGCACGCACCACGTCGGGTGCCGCCAGGTAGTCCAGCTCCTCGTCCCGGCCACGCAGGTGCGGCAGCTCGCGCACCTCCAGGCCCCAGCCGCGCAGCACCGCCAGACCCGCGTCGAGCCGGTCGACGGGAGCGGGACCGGCCGGCGCGACCGCCGCCACCGTGTCACCGGGCACGAGCCGTCGGGGCCGGAGGAGCGGCCGGCCGGGTCGTCGCGGGCCGAGCACCTCCGACTTGCGGCGTCGCAGCCCCATCTCGTGCAGCCGGCGGACCAGCTCGCGGCTCGACACGGGCACCGCGCCGGCGGCGACCACCTGCTCGTAGCGCTCGGCGGGGATGTCGTAGTGGTCGCGGTCGAAACCCCGCCGGGGGATTCCCAGCTCCGCGGCGAACCGATGCAGCTCGTCGTAGGACCTGTCGCTGGCCAGGTGCGACCACAGCCTGCCGTGACCCTCCGAGCCGGGCGGGTCGATCAGCAGGGTCACGCGGTCGATCCGTGCGCCGTCTCGGCGTGCTCGACCGCGTCATCGACCAGCATCCGCCACGCCCGGACGTGACCCGGGTCGACGTACGCCTTGGTCCACGAGCCGCCCGGCCGCGCGGTCGAGCCGACGTGGAACTGGCGGACGCCGGCGCGCGAGAGCCAGGGCACGTGCTCGGGCCGCAGCCCGCCGCCGGCGACCACGAGCCGCGCGACGTGGGGATCGGCCGTCGCCCGCGCGACCAGCTCGTCGCAGCCGGCGTCGAGGCCGCGCGGCGAACCGGCCGACAGCACCGCGTCGAGACCGGGCAGGCCGGCCAGCCGGCGCCAGGCCCGGTCGGTGCTCAGCACGGAGTCGACGGCCCGGTGGAAGGTCCACGGCACCTGCGGGAGCCGGTCGGCGAGGTAGGAGCACACGTCGACGTCGATCTCGAGGTCGGTGGTGAGGAAGCCGAACGAGAGCCCCTCGGCGCCGACGGACAGGTAGTCCTCGCCGAGGCCGACGAGCCGGCTGAGCTCGCCGCCGGTCGTGCTCAGGCCGTCGTTGAGCCGCAGCATCACCCGGACCGGGACCTCGGTCTCCTTGCAGACCGCGGAGACGACGGACGGCTCCGGCGCGAGGCCACCGGCCGGCACGTCGCTGACCACGAACAGCCGGTCGGCGCCGCCCTCGTCGGCACCCGGCACGTCGCGGGGATGCACCACGACCACCTCGAGCAGGGCGGTGCTGCGCCGGTGCTCACCGTCTGTGTTCACAATGGACATCGTGACATCCGACGACGCCCTGATGACGGCACGCGCCCTCGTGTTGCACGACCTCGAGGCGACCCGGGCCGCCGACGCCGAGACGGTCTCCGCGCTCGAGGCGGCGGTGACCACCCGGCGCTGGTGGACCTCCCAGTGGGAGGAGGGCAGGCAGTACGTCGCCGGGCTGGTCGCGCAGGACGTCCAGGACGCGCTTCTCGAACGGGTCGGCCGCTGGCCGCTGTGCCGGGCCTGCGACCACCTCGACCCGCACGCGCTCTACATCCACCCCGAGCTGGGCGGACCCGACCCGATGTGGGTGTGCGAGACCTCCGGCATCGAGGTGGCACCGCTCGGTGGCCTGACCGGGTGACCCCGCCCGGGCTGCGACCTCAGCGGTTGCGCACCGGCGTGTTCGGCCGGCAGATCGGCACCCACAGGGTGTAGCGGTCGGCCCGGTACGTCGACCGGGAGACCTCCACCGCGATGTTGCCCGCGAACGCCCGCCGGGCGATGCGCAGCACCGGGTCGCCGGGCTTGATGCCGAGCAGCTCGGCCTCCTCCGGCTTGGCCAGGGCGGCGTCGACCGAGTCCTCGCCCCAGGTCGGCAGCAGGTCGCGGCGCTTGAACTCGGCGTACAGGCTCTCCGGCAGCGGCGACTCGAGGAACTCCGGCACGATGCTGTCGGCCATGTAGGCATCCTCGATGCACATCGGCAGCCCGTCGGCGAGCCGGATCCGCTGCCAGTGCACGACCTTGTCGCCCTCGGTGATCTCCAGCGCCCGCGCCACCCCGGGGCCGGCGGCCTCCATCCGGGCCAGCAGGGTCTGGGACGACGCGGTCATCCCGCGACGCTTCATCTCCTCGGTGTAGCTCGACAGCCGGATCTGTACGTCGATCTTGGTCCGTGCGACGAACGTGCCACGTCCCGGGACGCGCTCGAGCAGGCCCTCGGTGACGAGCGCATCGAGGGCCTGCCGGACGGTCATCCTGGCCACCCCGAACCGCTGGACGAGCTCGCGCTCTGACGGCGCGGGGCTGCCCGGTTCGGCGTCCTGGATCAGGTTCCGGACGTACTCCCGGACCTGTACGTGCTTGAGCACAGGCTGTCGGGCACGATCAGGTGTGATCACGTCTCCCATCGCCAACTCCCCATCTCCCCTAGCCTCACCTTAGCCCGGGAACGGGGGCCGTGTGCTGCCGTCGGGTCATTCGGTGGCGATCGCGCCCAGGATGTCGAGGCGAGCGGCCCGTCGCGCCGGGAGGGCCGCCGCGATGACGCCGACCACCCCAGAGGCCAGGACAAATGCCGCGATCTGCCCGTACGGGAGCGCGACCACCTCGAGGCCGTCGTCCTGCAGCGAGGTCACCAGGGCCAGCCCGAACAGCGTGCCCATCGCGGTGCCCAGCAGGCCACCGAGCAGGGCGATCACGAACGCCTCGAGGCGCACCATCCGGCGCAGCTGGCCGCGCTCGAGGCCGACTGCCCGCAGCAGCCCGAGCTCGCGGGTGCGCTCGATCACCGACAGCGCGAGCGTGTTCACGATGCCCAGCACCGCGATCACCAGCGCCAGGCCGAGCAGCGCGTAGATCAGCATCAGCATCTGGTCGATCGGACCGCGCTGCTCCTCGGCGAACCCCTCCTGGTCCTTGACCGTCACCATCGGCATGTCGGCGGTCTGCTGCTCGATGGTCTGCTGCAGCTGCGTCGTGCTCGTCCCCCGCTCACGGTCGACCAGCAGGTAGTTGTCGGCCTCCTGGAAGCCGGCGTCGACGAGCGTGCCGAGGGTGGTGGTGTAGGGGAAGGACAGCACCGGGTTGTCGTCGTACACCCCGACCACGTCGTAGCTCATCTCGCCGGCGGGCATCGTGTACTCCACGGTGTCGCCGAGGCCGATCCCGCGCTCCTCGGCCAGGCCGGCCGAGATCAGCACGGCGCCGTCGGAGAGGTCCGAGACCGATCCCTCGAGGAGGTCGAGGTCGACGACCTGCTCGAGGGTCGCCGGCTCGACGCCCATCAGGCCCTGGCGCTCACCGGCGGTCTCCCCGATCGCGTAGCGGAACCGGCTGACACTCGCGACGCCGTCGGTCGCCTCGATCCGGTCGGCGACCTTCGGCGAGAACGGCATCCCGATCGCGTTGGAGACGACCAGGTCGCCGAGGAACTGCTCGTCCACCGCCTTGTCGACGCTGGCCTTGGCCGACGAGCCGATCACGGCCATCGTGGTGACCAGGGCCAGCCCGACCATGAGCGCGGAGGCGGTGGCCGCCGTACGACGCGGGTTGCGCAGCGCGTTCTGACCGGCCAGCCGGCCGACGGTGCCGAACAGCCGGGCGTAGAGCGCCGCCACCGCACCCACCACCGGCCGGCCGACCACCGGCGCGCCGACCGCGACGCCGAGCAGCGAGGCCAGGATCCCAGCGCCCACGAACCACGTCGCACCGGACACGTCGGCGAACAGGCCGGCGAGGATCGCGCCGGCCCCACCGACGGCCAGCACCGACCCGGCGAGCAGCCGCCGGTGCAGCGCCCCCTCGGGGAGAGCCTGGTCGTCGCGGAGCGCCTCGACCGGGGCGATCCGGCTGGCCCTGCGGGCCGGAAGGTACGCCGCGAGGAGCGTGACGGTGACGCCCACGGCGTACGACGCGATCACCGTGCGCGGCTCGAAGACCAGCGGCTGACCGGAGATGTCGAGGCCGAAGGTGGCGAACAGCGCGCGGATGCCGACCGCGAGCAGGACGCCGAGGGCCAGGCCCGCGGTCGCGCCGACCAGCCCGAGGACGCCGGCCTCGAGCAGCACCGAGCGGGTCACCTGCCGGCGCGAGGCACCGAGCGCACGGAGCAGGGCCAGCTCCCGGCTGCGCTGGGCGACCAGGATCGAGAACGTGTTCACGATCAGGAAGCTGCCCACGACCAGCGCGATGCCGGCGAAGACCAGCAGGAAGGTCGTGATGAAGCCGATCGCCTCGGTGAGGTCGCCCCCGGCGTCCTCGGCGGCCTGGTCACCGGTGACCGCCTCCAGGCCGGCCGGCAGCACCTCGCGCACGGCGTCGCGGAGCTCGGTCTGGCTCACGCCGTCCTCGGCGGTGACCCAGACGTCGGTGTAGGCGTCGCGACCCTGCAGGAACAGGTCCTGGGCGGTCTCCTCCTCGAACACCGTCATCGAGGCGCCGCCGAGCGACCCGCCCTCGGCGAAGTCGACGATCCCGACGAGGGTCGGCCGCAGCACCGGCTCGGCGCCGGAGGTCACCAGGTGCACCTCGTCGCCGAGCTCGTAGCCCGCCTGCTCGACGGTGCGCCGGTCGATCGCGACCTCGTCGGGACGGTCGGGCTGCTCGCCCTCGACCACCTCGAGCCCCTCGATCCCGTGGCCGGCCGGGGCGTCGGTCAGGTTGCCGCCGAGACCGGGGGCGCCCTGGCCGCCGACGACCTTGCCGTCCTCACCGACCGCGAAGACCCCGAACGTGGTGACGTTGCCGTCGGCGCGGGCCGCGCCGTCGACCTGCGCGAGGTCGTCGACGACGTCGGCGGGGACGCTCTTCGACGTCGGCGAGATGTCGTCGCCCACACCGCCGGCCGGACGCACCACGACGTCACCGACGGTCGAGGCGAAGATGCCGTTGAAGCTGCGGCTGAGGGTGTCGGTGAACACGAACGTGCCGGCGACGAACGCGACGCCGAGCACGATCGCGGTGGTGCTCAGCATCAGCCGCAGCTTGCGGCCGAGCAGGCTCTTGAGGGCTGCCTTCCACATCAGCGGGCCACCGCCTGCTCGGGCACGCGGGCGTCGAGGCCGGCCATGGTCTCGAGCACCTGCTCGCGGGTGGGCTTGCGGAGCTCGTCGACGACGCGGCCGTCGGCGAGGAAGACCACCCGGTCGGTGTAGGACGCCGCGACCGGGTCGTGGGTCACCATGACCACGGTCTGGCCGAACTCGTCGACCGAGCGGCGCAGCAGGCCGAGCACCTCGGCGCCCGAGCGCGAGTCCAGGTTGCCGGTCGGCTCGTCGGCGAACACCACGTTCGGTCGGCTCACCAGCGCCCGGGCCACGGCGACCCGCTGCTGCTGGCCGCCGGAGAGCTCGTTGGGCCGGTGCCCGAGACGCGACCCCAGACCCACGGCGGCCACCACGACGTCGTACCACTCGGGTTCGGGACGGCGGCCGGCCACCGACAGCGGGAGCACGATGTTCTCCTCCGCGGTCAGGGTCGGCACGAGGTTGAACGCCTGGAAGACGAACCCGACCCGGTCCCGCCGCAGCCGGGTGAGGCCCTTGTCGTCCAGGGTCGCGAGGTCGGTGTCGCCGACCAGCACCGAGCCGCTGTCGGCGCGGTCGAGGCCGGCGGCGCAGTGCATGAGCGTGGACTTGCCCGAGCCCGACGGGCCCATGACGGCGGTGAACTCCGCGTCGTGCAGGTCGAGCGTCACGCCGTCGAGGGCGCGTACGGCGGTCGGGCCGTCGCCGTAGGTCTTGGTGAGGTTGTGGATGCGTGCAGCAGTCATGGCCGTCAACGTAGGAGCGGGGGCCGTCGTCGCGGCACCGGCAGGACCACCGTTGTGCCCCGGACCTGCCCCTGAGCCGACCCTGACCCCTGACCCCGTCGCTCTCCGGGGCCGAACGGACGTGCACTCGCCCGGGGGCGGG
>JBMOMG010000117.1:0-22003 GCA_049323155.1 Actinomycetota bacterium
CCAACAGGTGCCTTTCACTCGACCCGATCAGCTGGCCTCAACAACCGCGATCTTGCCGATCTGAAAGGCATCTGTTGCGTTCACACCCCGGCGAGCCGCACACCTACCTGCGAATCCGGGTCAGACGCTGGAGGTGCCGGTTGGTGTGCTTGGCCCCGGCCATAGCCGCCAAGTTAGGACCGCACTCCGACGTCGGTGAAGCGGTCTGCGGCAGCTGGTCGAAGAGACCGGCGAGTAGGTCGGACATACCTCGGATTTGGAGAGCATCGTGTAGCCCGCACGGGCCAACCGGGTGTAGCTCGGACGGGCGGCCGACATGACCCCCGCGTGCGGCTCTCTCGCGGATCAGAGTCTGGTGCGCGAGGGTCGGTGGAGTCGGCTAACGTGACGTGTCATGGACAGTGCGCTCGACATCGCGGTTTCCCCCTCGCCGCACCCGGTCGGTGACGACCGGCTGGCTGAGATCCTCGCCAACCCGGGCTTCGGCCTGCACTTCACCGACCACATGTTCGTAGCGGAGTGGACCCCTGAGCAGGGTTGGCACGACGCCAGGGTGACGCCGTACGCCCCGATCTCGCTCGATCCGGCGACTGCTGTCCTGCACTACGCGCAGGAGATCTTCGAGGGCATGAAGGCGTACCGTCACGACGACGGGTCGGTGTGGACCTTCCGTCCCGAGGAGAATGCTGCGCGCATGGTGCGCTCCGCTCGGCGGCTCGCGCTGCCCGAGCTGCCGGTCGAGGACTTCGTCGCCTCGGTCGACGCGCTCGTCCGCGCCGACGAGCGCTGGGTGCCCGACCCGGCGGGGGAGAAGAGCCTGTACCTCCGGCCGTTCATGTTCGCCTCCGAGAAGTTCCTCGGCGTGCGCCCGTCGCGGCACGTGACCTACATGGTGATCGCCTCGCCCGCCGGCGCCTACTTCGCCAAGGGCCTGAAGCCGGTCAGCATCTGGCTGAGCGAGGAGTACGCCCGGGCCGGCGTCGGTGGCATGGGCGCGGCGAAGACCGGCGGCAACTACGCCAGCTCGCTGGTCGCGCAGCAGGAGGCGACGGAGCAGGGCTGTGACCAGGTCGCGTTCCTCGACACCGTCGACCGCAAGTGGGTCGAGGAGCTCGGCGGGATGAACCTCTACTTCGTCCACGACGACGGCACGATCGTCACCCCCGAGCTGTCGGGGACGATCCTCGAGGGGATCACCCGCTCGTCGATCATCGAGCTGTGCCGGCAGCAGGGCTGGAAGGTCGAGGAGCGCAGGTTCTCCGTCGACGAGTGGCGCGACGGCGTGGCCAGCGGCCGGATCACCGAGGTGTTCGCGTGCGGCACCG
This sequence comes from Actinomycetota bacterium, assembly GCA_049323155.1. Taxonomy (GTDB): domain Bacteria; phylum Actinomycetota; class Actinomycetes; order Propionibacteriales; family Nocardioidaceae; genus Nocardioides_C. Next base: position 1,326 of record JBMOMG010000117.1, read on the forward strand.
CGGCCGTGGTCACCCCGGTCGGCAAGCTCAAGTGGCGCGGCGGCGAGGTCGGCAACGGCGACGACATCGGCCCCGTGACACAGCAGGTGCGCCGGGCACTCGTCGACATCCAGTACGGCCGGGCCGAGGACACGTTCGGCTGGATGCACCGGGTCCTCTGACCGGCTAAACGGGCAGCTCCTCCACGATCCGCGCGGCCTCGGTGATCGAGTCCGGCAGCGTGACCACGTCGGCGTCGAGGCCCGCGGCGTGCGCGCCGCCGACCGCGACCGCCACGTCAGGGCGTGCCTTGCGGAGCGCGCGGGCGGTGCTGGCGGCGGCCTCCCGGTCCTGCTCGGTGGGCACGGCGAGGACAGCGGCGCGCGTCGGGAAGGCGCGTACGGCGCGCACCCAGCTGTCCGACGGAAGGTCCGCCCCGACGTAGACCACCGCGGCCCCGCGACGACGGGCCACCGTCGCGAACGCCAGCGCGCCGAGCTCGTGGTGCGCACCCGGGGGCAGGCCGACGACGAGCCGGGGCCCACGGGGCAGGCTGGCCGCCGCAGAGAACGAGTGGGAGAGCCGGCGCATCACCGCGTGGCTGCCGGCGTGCTCGCCGACCACGTCGACGTCGCCGCGAGCCCAGGCCTCACCCAGTGCGCGCAGAGTGGGCATCAGCCACTCGTCGGTGACCGCCTCGAACGAGCTGAGGGCGAACGCACGGTCGAGGACCGACTCGATGCCGACGGCGTCGACCGCGGCTGCGGCGGCGAGGAAGCCGTCGGCGAGAACGCGGCCCTCGGGGTTCTCGAGCAGCGGTGTCGCAGTCTTCACGACAGCCTCCGAAGCGGGCGGCGTGGCTACATCCGCCGACCGGCCGGCCACGGCCTTCGCGGCCACGGCGGGCGGCCAGCCGTCGTCGACGAGCCGGCGCATCGCGGTCAGCGCGGCGATCGCCTGCTCGTCGTACAGCCGGTAGCCGCCCTCGGAGCGTCGGGGCGTGACGACGTGGTAGCGGCGCTCCCAGGCGCGCAACGACGCCTCGGAGACCCCGGTGCGTGCGGCGGCCTGCTTGATCGTGTACATGACCGGTCCAGACTACCCGCGCGAGCATTGTGCAAACATTGGACAAACATTTGACAGAATCCTGTGGGGTCACCTACTGTTCTCCACAGAGACCGGGGCACACGCTGACCCGGCACCACGAGGGTCACGCACCCATGACAGATCGCCGTCCCGCCGGACCTCCCCTGAAAAGCCGGCGGGGCGGCGACGTCGCGTTGCAGCCCGTCTCGACCGAAGGCCTCGGCTACCGTGGTGCGGTGAGGTCCACCCAGCCCCAGCCCGCCACCCCGCCGCCCGGACTCCGGGTGGGGGCGTACCGGCTGATCGCCAAGATCGGCGAGGGCGGCATGGGCGTGGTGCACCTGGCCCAGGCGGCGGACGGCAGACGGGTCGCGCTCAAGGTTCTGCGTCCGCACATCGTCGGCGACGACGAGGCTCGCGCGCGGCTCGCCCGTGAGGTCGCCTCCCTGCGCCGGGTCCGGAACCCACGGATCGCCGAGATCATCGACGCCGACCCGTGGGGCGAGACGCCCTTCGTCGCCACGCGGTACGTCCCCGGCCTCTCCCTGCACCAGCACGTGAAGCAGGAAGGGCCCGTGACCGGAGAGGACCTGCGACACCTTGCGGCCGGGCTCGCCGAGGCGCTGGCCGCGGTGCACGCCGCCGGTGTCCTGCACCGCGACATCAAACCCTCGAACGTGTTGCTCGAGGGACGCTCGCCGGTGCTGATCGACTTCGGCCTGGCCAGGCTCGCCGACGACCCGCGGCTGACGATGACCGGCTGGCTGCTCGGCACACCCGGCTACCTCGCCCCGGAGATCCTGTACGGCGAGGACGCCACCGCGGCCTCCGACGTGCACTCCTGGGCGGCCACCGTGGTGTACGCCGCCACGGGACGGCCGCCGTTCGGTGGCGGTCCTGCCATGGCGATCATGGACCGGGTGCGTCGCGGCGAGCACGACCTGTCCGGGGTGCCGGCCGACCTCCTCCCGCTGGTCCGCGCGGCCCTGGCGCCCGACGCCGCCGACCGACCCGCGCTGACGACCCTGATGAAGGAGCTGCGGCCGCGACCGACCCGGCGCAGCATCCCGGTCGACGACCCCACGATGCCCTTCGCGCTGGCGGCACGCGGCCACGACGCAGACCCGACCGACGTGCTCGCCACCGACCGCCACGCGGCGGCCCTCGACGACGTCGCCACCGTGGCCGACACGATCGCCGGCGGCAGCTCGCTCCCGCGCACGATCCCCGGGCCGGTGACGGCGCCGCCGACCACGCCGCTGACCGTGGTCCAGCCGGCCGCGCGGGCACCGTACGTCCAGCCGGCCCCTCCCACGGAGTTCAGGCAGCCGGGCGCCCCCGCGGACTGGCGGCCCCCGCCCTCGGGCACCCCCCGGCTGCAGCGGGGCCTGATCCTCACCGGGCTGTTCGCCCTCGTCACCGTCGGGTTCGCGCTGGCGCCGTACCTGTGCCTCGCCGGTGTCAGCCTCGCCGCCCTGACGCTGCGCACCTACTCGTGGACCTCCGAGGCCTCCCGCAACCGCACCGTGCGGCGCGGCCGCCGCCGGTGGTACGACGGCCCGCTCGCTGTGCTGTCCTCGCCGTGGTACCTGCTCGTCGCGACCGGCGGGACGTTGATGCTCGTGCTCTGGTCGGCCGCCCTTGCCTTCCTGGCCGAGCTCGCGGTGCTGCTGTTCCGGCTGTCGACCGTCTCGAGCCTGCTCGTGATGGGCGCCGTGCTGGCCTTCGCGGTCTGGTGGGGGCCGGGCGGCCAACGGCTGCGGGTGCCCACCCGGGCTCTCGTGCTGCGCGCCACGCGGTTGCCCGTGCTCGGATGGACCGCCGTCCTGGCCGTCGTCGTGGCCGCGAGTGGCGCCGCCTACCTGCTCGGGCAGCACGGGGTGAGCTGGGAGCCTCAGCCCGGCCCGCCGTGGCGCGGCGGGACGCTGCTCGGCGGCTTCCTGCGCTCGTTCTGAGCGGCCCGGTCCTGCCGAACCCGGACCGGATGGCGAGATCCGGTTCCAGGGTGGGGACGGCCGTGGCAGACTCGAGGGGTGACCAGGCAGCAGATCATTATCAGCTAGCGCATCGAGCCCCGCTCGGTGCGCTGACCTCTCGTGATACGGGAGGTTTTTTTGTTGCCCGACACGACCCGCCCCACCGCCGTACCGAACACCGACGCCGCGACAGCGGTCCGGCCCGAGCCGAGGATCCACGATGAGCACAGCCGGCAGCACCCCCGGTGACTTCCACGTCTACGACACGACCCTGCGTGACGGCGCGCAGCAGGAGGGGCTCAACCTCTCCGTCGCGGACAAGCTGGCGATCGCCCGCCAGCTCGACGACCTCGGGGTCGGCTACATCGAGGGCGGGTGGCCGGGCGCGAACCCCAAGGACACCGAGTTCTTCCGCCGCGCGCAGACCGAGCTCGGCCTGAAGAACGCCCAGCTCGCGGCGTTCGGCGCCACCCGGCGGGCCGGCATGAAAGCCGCCGACGACCCGCTCGTCGCAGCACTGCGCGACAGTGGCGCCGGGGTGGTGACGCTCGTCGCGAAGTCCCACGACCGCCACGTCGAGCTGGCCCTGCGCACCACGCTCGAGGAGAACCTCGCGATGGTCCGCGACACCGTCGAGCACCTGCGGGCCGAGGGCCAGCGGGTCTTCCTCGACGCCGAGCACTTCTTCGACGGCTACCGGGACAACCGGGACTACGCGCTCGAGGTGGTCCGCGTGGCGGCCGAGGCCGGAGCCGAGGTCGCGGCGCTGTGCGACACCAACGGCGGGATGCTGCCACCCTGGGTCGCCGACGTGGTCAACGACGTCATCGAGGCCACCGGTGCGCGGGTCGGCATCCACTGTCACAACGACACCGGCTGCGCGGTCGCGAACACGCTCGCGGCCGTCGACGCCGGCGCCACCCACGTGCAGGGCACGCTCAACGGCTACGGTGAACGGACCGGCAACGCCGACCTGGTCTCGGTGGTGGCGAACCTCGAGCTCAAGCTCGGCCGTCAGGTGCTCCCGGTCGGCCACCTCAAGGAGGCCACCCGGATCGCGCACGCCGTCGCCGAGGTGACGAACTTCCCGCCCGCCTCGCGCCAGCCGTACGTCGGCTACAGCGCATTCGCGCACAAGGCCGGCCTGCACGCCAGCGCGATCAAGGTCGACCCGAACCTGTACCAGCACATGGACCCGATGCTGGTCGGCAACGACATGCGGCTGCTGGTCTCGGACATGGCCGGCCGGGCGAGCATCGAGCTCAAGGGCAAGGAGCTCGGTTTCGACCTGAGCGCCGACCGGGACCTGGTCACCCGGATCACCAACCGGGTCAAGGACCTCGAGGCCCGTGGCTACACCTTCGAGGCCGCGGACGCGTCGTTCGAGCTGTTGCTCGTCGAGGAGGTCGAGGGGGTCCGCCCGTCGTACGTCGAGGTCGAGTCGTGGCGGGTGATCACCGACTCCAAGCCCGGCGACGAGGCGGTGTCCGAGGCGACCATCAAGCTGCGTGCCGGCGGTGCCCGGATCATCACCACCGCCGAGGGCAACGGGCCGGTGAACGCCCTCGACCAGGCGCTGCGCGACGCGATCGGGCAGGCCTACCCCGAGGTCGCGAAGTTCGAGCTGATCGACTACAAGGTGCGCATCCTCGACCAGGGGCACGGCACCGACGCGGTCACCCGGGTGCTCATCGAGACCAGCGACGGGGCCAGCTCCTGGGTCACCGTCGGGATCGGGCACAACGTCATCGAGGCGTCCTGGGGCGCGCTGCTCGACGCGGTCACGTTCGGTCTGCGCAAGCACGGCGAGACGCCGCAGTAGACCGGCCCGGGCGCCGGTCTGGTCACCTGACGGAACGGGGGACGCCGGGTCGGGTGACGACACTAGGCTTCCGGCGAGATCCCGCTCACACCCGGAGGAGCCACATGGGCGACGTCAAGCAGCACAAGATCGAGCTCACCGAGTCGGAGATGCCGACGCGCTGGTACAACGTGCTGCACGACCTGCCCACCGCACCGCCGGCGGTGCTGCACCCCGGCACCGGCCAGCCGGTGGGTCCCGACGACCTGTCGGCGCTGTTCCCGATGGAGCTGATCCTGCAGGAGGTCAGCACCGAGCAGTACGTCGAGATCCCCGGCGAGGTGCTCGACGTGTACCGGCTGTGGCGGCCCAGCCCGCTGTACCGGGCGCACCGGCTCGAGAAGGCGCTCGGCACGCCGGCGCGCATCTACTACAAGTACGAAGGCGTCTCGCCGGCCGGCTCGCACAAGCCGAACACCGCCGTACCCCAGGCGTTCTACAACGCCCAGGCCGGGATCAAGAAGCTCACCACCGAGACCGGCGCCGGCCAGTGGGGCACCTCGCTGGCGTTCGCGTGCGCCCAGTTCGGGCTGGAGTGCGAGGTATGGCAGGTCCGCGCCTCCTACGACCAGAAGCCGTACCGGCGGATGATGATCGAGACCTTCGGCGGCACCGTGCACCCGAGCCCCTCGAACCTCACCGAGTCGGGCCGGGCGGTGCTCGCCGAGCACCCGGACTCCACCGGCTCTCTCGGCATCGCGATCAGCGAGGCGGTCGAGGTGGCCGCCGGCGACCCGGGCGTGAACTACGCGCTCGGCAGCGTGCTGAACCACGTGCTGCTGCACCAGACGATCATCGGCGAGGAGACCCTGCTCCAGCTGGCCAAGATCGGTGAGACCGCTGACCTTCTCCTCGGCTGCACCGGGGGCGGCTCGAACTTCGGCGGGCTGATGTTCCCGTTCCTCCGGGAGAAGTGGGCCGGCCGGATGGACCCCGTGGTCCGCGCTGTCGAGCCGGCCGGGTGTCCGTCGCTGACCCAGGGCACCTACGCCTACGACTTCGGGGACACCGCCGGGCTGACCCCGTTGATGAAGATGCACACGCTCGGCCACGACTTCGTGCCCGACCCGATCCACGCCGGCGGCCTGCGCTACCACGGGATGAGCCCGCTGATCAGCCACCTGTACGAGTCCAAGGAGATCGAGGCGGTCGCCAAGCCGCAGACCGAGTGCTTCGCGGCGGGTGTCCTGTTCGCGCGCACCGAGGGGATCGTCCCCGCGCCCGAGGCCACCCACGCCCTCGCCGAGGCGGTCGCTGAGGCCGTCCGGTGCAAGGAGAGCGGCGAGGAGCGGGTGATCGTGGTGGCGCTCAGCGGCCACGGCCACCTCGATCTGCCGGCCTACGACGCCTACAACTCCGGCAAAGTCGTCGACCACGACTGGGCCGACGACGACATCCAGGCCGCGGTCGCCCAGGCCCTCGCCAAGCTGCCGAACCTCGGCTGAGGCGCGCTGATGGGGGAGCTGCACGACCTGACCGCGCTGGAGCAGGCCGCGGCCGTCCGGACGGGTGAGGTGTCGCCGACGGAGCTGGTCGAGCACTACGTGCAGCGGGTCGAGCGGCTCGCGGGTGACGTCGGGGCGTTCGTCACGGTCACCGCGGACGAGGCGCTGCGGCAGGCGGCAGCGGCCGAGGCACGTCTTGCCGACGGCGCCGAAGGACTCTCGCCGCTGTTCGGCGTGCCCACGGCGGTCAAGGACCTCAACCAGACCGCCGGGGTGCGGACCACCTTCGGGTCGGCGAGCATGGCCGACTTCGTGCCCGAGGTCTCCGACGAGGTCGTGCTCCGGCTCGAGGCGGCGGGGATGCCGTGGCTGGGCAAGACCAACACCCCCGAGTTCGGGTCGCCCTGCTACACCGAGCCCGACGTCGCGCCACCGGCCCGGACCCCGTGGGACCTCGACCGGATGGCCGGCGGGTCCAGCGGCGGCGCGGGCGCGGCGGTTGCCGCCGGTCTCGTGCCGATCGCCCAGGGCTCCGACGGTGGCGGCTCGATCCGGATCCCGGCGAGCTGCTGCGGGCTGTTCGGCCTCAAGCCGAGCCGCGGCCGGATCAGCGCCGGCCCCGTATACGGCGACCCGGTCGGTCTCGGCACCAACGGGCCGCTGGCGCGCACCGTCCGCGACGCCGCGGCGATGCTCGACGTGATGGCGGGTCCCGCCGTCGGCGACCCGTTCTGGGCACCGCCGCTGCCGCCCGGGGAGAGCTACCTCGGCTGGTGCGACCGGGAGCCCGGGCGGCTGCGCATCGCGCGGTTCAGCACGCCGGTCATCGTCGACGCCGACATACACCCGGAGGTGCTCCGCGCCTACGACGACGCCACCCGGCTCCTCGAGGGGCTCGGGCACGACGTGGAGGAGATCGACGTACCCATGCCGCGGGAGGCGGTGGCGGTGTTCGAGACCTGCTGGTCGGTGCTCACCTCGCTCTCGCCGGCGCCCGAGGGCCGCGAGCACCTGCTGCGGCCGCTGACCCGCTGGCTGCAGGAGCGCGGCCGGGCCGTGAGCGGACCGGAGTTCGGGTTCGCGGTCGGCGAGCTGCGCCGGGTCGCTGCGGTCGCGCTGCAGCGGCTGGCGCCGTACGACGCGGTGCTCACCCCGACACTCGCCCAGCCGCCCCTGCGCATCGGGGAGATCCGTGACGACGCCGACCCGGCCCGCGACTTCGAGAACCAGAAAGCGTTCACCCCCTACACGTCGGCGTGGAACGTGACCGGCATGCCCGCAGCATCCCTGCCGCTGCACCTGACCGACGGCGGGCTGCCGGTCGGTGTGATGCTGGCCGCCCGACCGGCGCAGGAGCACGTGCTGCTGTCGCTGTGTGCCCAGGTCGAGGCCGCGGCCCCGTGGCACGACCGGCATCCGCCGTGCTGGTGACCCGGCCCCGGCCGGACTGCATGACGTCGCGGGTTCACAGGGCGGCGAGCAGGCGCTCCACCTCGGCGACCAGCCGCGCGCGCAGGGGCGCACCCCGCTCGGCGAAGCGGCGCTGCGCGGCGACGTACTCCTGCTTGCCCTCTGCGGTCTCGACGGCGACGGGGGCGTAGCCGAGCGCGGAGAGGTCGTACGGCGAGGCGCGCATGTCGAGCACCCGGATGTCGTGGGCGAGCTCGAAGCAGTCGGCGACCAGCTCCGAGGGCACCATCGGCGAGAGCCGGAAGGCGTGCTTGTAGAGGTCCATCCCGGCGTGCAGGCACCCGGGCTGCTCGAACTCCGCCCGGTCGTCGCGGCCGGGGGAGAGGGTGTTGCGCGGCCGTGCCTCGTCGGTGAAGAACCGGAAGGCGTCGAAGTGCGAGCAGGCGATCCGGTGCTGCTCGACGACCTGGTCAGTGCCCTCGGCGCCGAGCCGCAGCGGCCACGAGGAGTGGCGTACGTCGGTCGGGTCGAGCTTGTAGACCATGGCCCACTCGTGCATGCCGAAGCAGCCGAGCTGTGCGGGCCGCGAGGCGGTCGCCGTGAGCAGGTTGTGCAGGCCGCGCAGCAACCGCTCCTGCGAGGCGACGTACTCCCGGGACACCGTCATGTCCGTGGTCGAGCCGTCGGTGGTCGAGCTCGCGGTGTCCTGAGCCCATCGAAGGGTCGAGACCGCGTACCCCTTCAGCCCGGCGTACTCCTCGGCGTCCTCGAGGACCACGCCGAAGCCCGGGTGCCAGCGCCGAAGCCCCGCCGGCCGCTGCGAGTAGTAGGTGAAGAGGAAGTCCTCGACCGGGTGCGCGACGCGCTGACGCCGACGCTCCAGGTGCGGCTGCACCCACCGGTCGACGCGCGCCTCGTGGGCAGCCCGGCGCAGCCGCCAGGTGGACGCGTCGAGCACCTCGCGGGTCGCTGTCGCCGGGTTCTCCACAGCCAGAAGGGTAGTCAGCGGTCCGAGAGACTCCCGCGGGTAGGCTCGGCGCGTGCGTATCGCAAGGTTCACCACCGGAGAAGAGCCCATGTACGGCGTCGTCACCGGCGAGGTCGACGAGCTCGGCCTGCCCGACGAGGACGCCATGGTCGTCGCGCTCGCCGGCGACCCTCTCTACGTCGGCGTCCACCTGACCGAGGAGCAGTTCAAGCTGTCCGACGTCCGGCTGCTCGCCCCGGTGATCCCGCGCAGCAAAGTGGTCGGGATCGGGCGCAACTACGCCGCGCACGCCGCCGAGATGGGCAACGAGCTGCCGAGCGAGCCGCTGATGTTCATCAAGCCCAACACCTCGGTGGTCGGCCCGAACGACCCGGTGTTCTACCCCAAGCAGACCAGGGAGCTGCACTACGAGGGCGAGCTGGCCGTGGTGATCGGTCGGATCTGCCGCGACGTGGCACCCGACCGGGTGGCCGACGTGGTCTACGGCTACACGATCGGCAACGACGTCACCGCCCGCGACCTGCAGCGCAGCGACGTGCAGTTCACCCGGGCCAAGGGCTTCGACTCGTTCTGTCCGCTCGGCCCGTGGATCGAGACCGAGCTCGACGTCTCCGACCTGCGGCTGCAGACCCACCTCAACGGTGACCTCAAGCAGGACGGGTCGACCAAGGACCTGATCTTCGACGTGCCGACCCTGGTCTCGCACGTCTCCTCCGTGATGACGCTGCTGCCCGGCGACGTGATCCTCACCGGCACCCCGGAGGGTGTCGGTCCGATGAACCCCGGTGACGAGGTCGACGTGACGATCTCGGGCATCGGGACCCTGACCAACAAGGTGGTTTCCCGTGACTGACGCTCCCGCGTCGCCCGTGCGTGTCCGATTCTGTCCCTCGCCGACCGGCAGCCCGCACGTGGGCCTGGCCAGGACCGCGCTGTTCAACTGGGCCTTCGCGCGCCACCACGGCGGCACCTTCGTGTTCCGCATCGAGGACACCGACCCCTCCCGGGACTCCGAGGAGTCCTACGAGACGCTGCTCGAGGTGATGCGCTGGCTCGGGCTCGACTGGGACGAGGGCCCGGAGGTCGGCGGTCCCTACGGTCCGTACCGCCAGTCGGAGCGTTACGACATCTACCGTGACGTGGCCGCGAAGCTTCTCGAGGCCGGACGCGCCTACCACTGCTACTGCTCCACCGAGGAGCTCGAGCAGCGCAACGAGCTGGCGCGGGCGGAGGGCCGCGCGCCCGGGTACGACGGCCACTGCCGCCGGCTCACCGACGAGCAGGTCGCGGCCTACGAGGCCGAGGGGCGCAAGCCCACCCTGCGCTTCCGGATGCCCGACACGCCGATCACGTTCGAGGACCTGATCCGCGGCGAGATCACCTTCCAGCCGGAGAACGTCCCCGACTTCGTGCTGGTCCGCGCCAACGGTCACCCGCTCTACACCCTGGTCAACCCGGTCGACGACGCGCTGATGGAGATCACCCACGTGCTTCGTGGCGAGGACCTGCTGTCCTCCACGCCGCGCCAGATCGCCTTCTACGACGCTCTCGGTGAGATCGGTGTCGGCAACGGCACGCTGCCGAAGTTCGGCCACCTGCCCTATGTCATGGGTCAGGGCAACAAGAAGCTGTCGAAGCGCGACCCCGAGTCGAACCTGCTCGGCTACCGCGACAGCGGGTTCCTGCCCGAGGGTTTGTTGAACTACCTGGCGCTGCTCGGTTGGGCGATCGCAGAGGACCGCGACATCTTCTCGATGGAGGAGATGGTCGCCGCGTTCGAGATCGGCCGGGTCAACCCCAACCCTGCCCGCTTCGACCTGAAGAAGTGTGAGGCGATCAACGCCACCCACCTGCGGGCCCTGAGCATCGACGACCTCACCGAGCGCATGGTGCCGTTCCTGCAGAGCGCCGGGCTGCTCGGTGAAGAGCCGACCGACGAGCAGCGCGCTCTTCTCACGCAGGCTGCCCCTCTGGTCCACGAGCGGATGACCACGCTCGCGGAGTCCGTCGAGATGCTCGGGTTCCTCTTCGTCGACGAGGCCCGCTTCGAGCGCGACCCGGCCGACGCGGAGAAGACGCTGAACGACGACGGGCGCCGCGTGGTGAAGGCCGCCCACGACGCGCTCGCGTCGCTGGACTCCTGGACCACCGAGGCGATCGACGCCGCGCTGCGCAAGGCCCTGGTCGAGGACCTCGGCCTGAAGCCACGCAACGCCTTCGGCCCGGTGCGTGTCGCTGTGACGGGTCGCCGGGTCTCGCCGCCGCTGTTCGAGTCGCTGGAGCTGCTCGGCCGCGAGCGCTCGCTCGCCCGGCTGAACAGCGCCCAGGAAGGCTGAGACGCGGTGGCGACCGGCGACGGGGTGACCGGCCCCACCGGAGGGCAGGGTCAGCCGTACGGCGGCCCACCCCAGGCGGGATCGCAGCCGTGGCCGCCGCAGCAGTACGGCGGTCCGCCGCCGTGGGGGCCGCCACCGCCGTGGGGCGGGCCTCAGCCGTGGGTCCCGCCGCCGTACCCCGGAGCGGCTGTGCCGCCGACCGACGCCCGGCCCCCGCTGCCACGGTTCCCGCACCCGGAGCCGCGCGAGTACCACCAGATGCTGCGCACCTGGAACTACGCCTGGTGGAAGCCGGTCGTCGGCATCGTTCTCGTCGTGGTCGGCATGCTCATTGTCGCGCCGATGGTGCTGATGCCGATCCTGATCGTCGGGGTGATGTTCGAGGACGGCAACTTCTGGGAGAACTTCGAGAGCGCGGCCTCCCTCGAAGCGGTCGGGCCCGCCTCGCTGCTCTACCTCAACCTCACGCTGGGGTCGGCGATCCTGATCACCTGGTTCGTGATGCGCGTCGTGCACCGGATGCGGCCGCGCTGGCTGACCTCGGTGGTCCCGAAGATGCGGTGGAAGCTGCTGTTCATCTTCATCGGCATCTCGGTGGTGGCGCTGATCGCCCAGATGGGCGTGGCCATGCTCGTCGAGCTGCTGATGCCGGGCGAGCAAGACGTCTCGGTGTCCGGTAAGGTCAACGACTTCACCGCCACCACAGCCCTGCTCGCGCTGATCGTGCTGCTCACCACGCCCCTGCAGGCAGCAGGGGAGGAGTACGTCTTCCGCGGTTACCTCATGCAGGCCCTGGGCTCGCTGTGGCGCAACAAGTGGGTGGCGCTGCTGGCCACGTCGCTGCTGTTCGCGGTGGCGCACGGCGTGCAGAACTTCCCACTGTTCTTCGACCGGTTCATGTTCGGTTTCATCGCCGGCTGGCTCGTGATCCGCACCGGTGGGCTCGAGGCGGGCATCGCGATGCACATCCTCAACAACTTCTTCGCCTTCGGCTACGCCCTGGCCTTCGCGGACCTGAGCGAGAGCCTGAACGTCTCCGAGGTGGGCTGGGAGAACATCCCGGTGACCTTGACCCAGGCGCTGACCTACGCGGGACTGGTCCTGCTCGTCTCCCGGAAGCTCGACGTGCAGCGACGCACGGCCCCGCCGGCGGACCTCGTTCGGCCCGAACCGGCGGCTTAGGGAGCCGTGGTCGGCTCACCCTGATGTGAGGGTCCTCACGGCGGGACTGGCAGCGTTCGCCCGTTTTGGTCCCGACCCAGGTCGCCGTGTATTGTCATGCCTCGGCTTCGCAAGAGGCCGCAGCAAGATCCCATGGGGTATGGGGTAATTGGCAGCCCGACTGGTTCTGGTCCAGTTAGTCTAGGTTCGAGTCCTAGTACCCCAGCGATTGGCCGAAATCCTCAGCCTAGGCTAGGGTTTCAGTCGCTCAAGGCCCCCGTTGTGTAGTGGCCTAGCACGCCGCCCTCTCAAGGCGGTAGCGCCGGTTCGAATCCGGTCGGGGGTACCAAACCGAAAGCGGTCCTGGTCAGCAAAACGCTGAGCGGGGCCGCTTTCGGCGTTCCGGGCGTCACCGACCCGCCGCGGGCCGGACGGGCCCCGAGTGTGCGGCGGTCTGTCAGACCCGTTGGGGTGGGGGCGCCTTCCAGGTGCCGTCGAGGGCCTCCTCTGCGGGCCAGTAGCAGCGCATGGCGACCAGGAACGGTCCCGGCGGGGCCGGGAGCCAGTTGGTTTGCAGATCCTCCGCCGGAGAGTCGTGTTGGAGGTGCGGGGTCAGCCCACCGTCCGGGTCGAGTCTGAGGTCGGGCAGCATCGCGGAGTTGATCAGGTAGCGGTTCAGCGGGTTGGCGACCAGGAGGCTCTCCGGCAGCTGGTACATGGTCAGCGACCAGAACGCACGCACGGGGGAAGATCTCCGGGTCCGAAGCGCAACGTGTATCGCTCGGACCCCGAGAGCGGCCGTTCCGCGGAGTCGACGGTGTAGAGCCAGTACACCGCCTCCTCCTTCGAGTTGCCGTAGAGCCCCAGCACGGCAGCGGCCATCCGGTACAGGTAGTTGTTACCCAGGAACTCCCGTGTCCCGAACATGTCGCCGGCGGTGACCTCGCCCGTGTCGACGCGGTGCTGCTTGAACGCGGTGAACTCGGCCCACGCATCCTCCACGCCCTGCTGCATCGCCTCTCTGGCCTCGGGGGCCAGGGCGTCCGGGTCGAACGTGGTGGCCCCGTCGAAGCCCGCTGCAGCGAACCGCGCTCGGAGCTCCATCTCGGAGGGATGGACGGGACAGAAGCGCAAGACGAAACGCAGGATCTCGAAGAAGCGAAGGGATGTCTTCTGATCCTGCTTGCTGAGCGGTTTCAGGAACTCCGTCGGGGGGCCGGCCGCCGGCGCGGCCACACCAAGGAAGGACGACACCGGGCGTGCCTGGTACCCCGCCTGGACGGCCTTGACGTGGTCGAGGTCGGCAGGGTTCAGCAACTGCGTCCGGTAGACGGCAACCGCGAAGTCGGTTTCGGAGCGGAAGACCCGGTCGACTCCAGGGGGTGTCTCTCCCACCCAGGTCGGCCCGGTGACCATGTAGTTGCCGCCGCCGTTTCCGGTTGTCCGGCTTCCCGCATAGGCGAAGTTGTGGGTGTAGGCGTCGATGAACTGGACGCTGAAGTAGCGGCCCGGATCGACGCGCGGCACGGTGAGCACGAGCGGTTCAGCGCGCAGGTCCATCCCGATCATGGAGTACGGCGTGTCCGAGTTCGGCGTCACGACAGCCGTGTCCTGCGATGTGTAGACACGAGGCATGTTTCTCAGCACGTTCCACGGTGCCTTGAACTCCGGGTCGGTGGTGTCCTCGAAGTAGGCGTACTGAACGCGGTAGCTGTCCACCATCGGGAAGCCGTAGACATGGCCGAGCTTGGCGATCTCCCGCATCTCGGACAGATCCACGTCAGCCTCCGCAGCCGTAGCCAGGTGCTCAGACGACGGCCGCTCGACCTCGGGTCCGGGCGGCCGTCCCTGTTGCGGCGAGCCGGTCACCTGGCGCGTCCCCGAGCGGTCTTCATCTCTGCGCCGTGGACGGTCAGAGCCCAGATGACGAGCACGTCGAGCGCGATCATCATCATGGACCAGAGCGGGTAGGCGGCGAGGAACGCCAGGTTCACCAGAGCGCTCGTCATGGCGATCAGGACGCCGACCACCCGTGCCCACATCTGGCCGTACAGGACAGCGACACCGGTCGCCAACACCACGGCGCCGAGGACCAGGTGGGACCATCCCCATGCCGTGAAGTCGATGCTGACAGCCAGGCCGTTCGGGCCAACGAGGAAGTACTCGCTCTCGAACAGCGCGACAGCGCCCTGGATCATGTGGAACGCGCCGAGCATGACCATCATCATGCTGCCGAACACGATCCAGCCGGTCCACAGCGTGGGCTCGGTGTCTCTCGGTCGTGCAGCCCGCGAGGCCTGTTCCGGGATCGTCGGGCTTGCCTTGGAGGTTGTCTGTGACATGTTTATCCACTCCTCTCCTCATCGGGCATCTCCCAGTCTCATCCCGGTTGAGATGAGCGAGAAGAGTCGGAGGACCCCAGGTGAGAGCGGAGCCGCGAGCGTGGCGCAGGCGGGGGAGAGGGCAGCGGTTACCGCCCACTTTAAAAACGCTACATATAGCGTATTGTAAATACTTCAGATCGACCGGGGGAGGAAAGGAGAGACAGGTGAGCACCATGCAGACGGTCGACCTGCTACCGGAGGAGATCTGGCTCGAGGACGAGCTGGGGTGGACGGCCCCGCCTGCCGGCGACAGGTCCTGGACGAGGGTGGCGCAGTCGACGAGGTCGGCCGCCGCGCGCGGTGACGACGGTGTCCCGCTCAAGCAGCTGCTGCGGTGGGCTGACGACGGCGGGGCCCTGCCACGGTGATGTCTGATTCCCGCTAGCACCACTGCTTGCGGCGCGCGAGGATGGGCGTGTGCTGATCGACGACGTGGAGTCCTGCTACCGGGCGGTGAAGAGCCGTGACCGCAGGTTCGACGGTGTGTTCTTCACCGCGGTGCGCTCCACCGGCATCTACTGCCGGCCGTCGTGCCCCGCGATCACCCCGCAGCGGCGCAACGTTGTCTTCTACCGGACGGCCGCGGCCGCCCAGCAGGCCGGTTTCCGGGCGTGCAAACGGTGTCGACCCGACGCGAGCCCCGGCTCGCCGGAGTGGGACGTCGCCGCTGACACGGCAGGACGGGCGATGCGGTTGATCGCCGACGGCGTCGTCGAGCGCGACGGGGTCGAGGGGCTCGCCTCTCGAGTCGGCTACACCTCACGCCACCTGGCCCGGCTGCTCACCCGTGAGCTGGGCGCCGGGCCGCTCGCCCTGTCGCGGGCGCGCCGGGCGCAGACCGCACGGATCCTCATCGAGACAACGCCGCTGGCTTTCGCCGACGTCGCGTTCGCAGCCGGCTTCGCCAGCATCCGGCAGTTCAACGAGACGGTCCGGGCGGTCTACGCCGCGACGCCCACCCAGCTGCGCGCTGCCGCAGGCCCGTCGGCCCCGGTGGCGGCGGCCGGGCAGCAGGGCCACGTGGAGCTGAGGCTGGCGGTGCGCCGGCCCTTCGCGGCCTCCGAGCTGCTCGACTTCCTCGCCGCCCGGGCCGTCCCGGGTGTCGAGGAGGCCGGGCCGGGGTGGTACTCCCGCACGCTGCGGCTGCCGTTCGGCACGGGCACTGCGCTGCTGTCCCTGGACGGCACAGACGACGACGGGGTGGTCCGCTGCGGGCTCGGTCTCAGCGACCTGCGTGACCTGTCGGCCGCGGTGGAACGCTGCCGGCGCCTCCTCGACGCCGACTGCGACCCCGAAGCGGTCGACGACCACCTCGGCGGCGACCCGATGCTGGCTCCGCTGGTGCGCCGGCGACCGGGGCTCCGCGTGCCCGGTCATGTCGACGGCGGCGAACTCGCGGTTCGGGCGGTGCTCGGCCAGCAGATCACGGTCAGGGCGGCCAGGTCGCTGGCGGCTCTGCTGGTGGACAGGTACGGCGAACCGCTGCCGGACGGACGGGGGAGGCTGTTCCCCTCCGTCGCCACGCTGGCCGCCGTCGACCCGGAGGAGCTGCCGATGCCGAAGGCACGGGGCCGGGCTCTGGTGCTGCTCGCACAGGCGCTGGCCGAGGGCCGGGTGGTTCTCGACCGCAGCGCCGACCGGGCCGACGTGCGACGCTCGCTGCTCGCCGTACCCGGGATCGGCCCGTGGACGGCCGACTACATCGCGATGCGCGCCCTCGGGGACCCCGACGTGCTGCTCGTCGGAGACACGGGGCTGCGCGACGGACTGGCCGCTCTCGGAGCCGCCGCGGCGAACCGCGGCAGCATCGGAGAGACCTGGCGCCCTTGGCGCAGCTACGCCCAGATGCACCTGTGGAGCCTTGCCGCAGAGAGTAGGAAGTGACCCAGATGTGGACCACGATGGACAGCGCTGTGGGGCGCCTGCGGATCATCGCCGGACCGACGGCGATCATCGCGATCGAGTTCGACGGGCCGGTGCCCGAGGGCGCGTCGCCGCGCTCGTCGGCCGCCCTGGCGGCAGCCGTCTCCGCCGGTCGCCCGGTCGGTGACCGAGACGACGCCCACCCGCTGCTGGTCGAGGCGGTCCGGCAGCTGAAGGCCTACTTCGCCGGCGACCTCAAGGAGTTCGACCTCCCGCTCGACCCGCAGGGAACATCCTTCCAGCGCTCGGTGTGGGACGAGCTGCGCCGGGTGGGCTACGGCGAGACGGCGTCGTACGGCGAGATCGCCCGG
Organism: Actinomycetota bacterium; assembly: GCA_049323155.1. Lineage (GTDB taxonomy): Bacteria > Actinomycetota > Actinomycetes > Propionibacteriales > Nocardioidaceae > Nocardioides_C. The sequence goes on from JBMOMG010000117.1 coordinate 18,186, forward strand.
CGTCTCGGGATGACCCCGGCCGCGTCACGCGCCGTCGGACTGGCCAACGGCCGCAACCCGATCCCGATCGTGATCCCGTGCCACCGGGTAGTCGGTGCCAACGGCACGCTGACCGGCTACGCCGGCGGGGTGGAGCGCAAGCAGACCCTGCTCGACCTCGAGCAGGGCGCGCTGTTCTGACGGTGCTACTCGGCCGCGCGGCGCAGCGACTCCGAGAGCCGCTCGGCCGCAGCCAGCACCGCCGGGGCGTGCATGCGGCCGGGCTGGCGCGAGAGGCGCTCGAGCGGACCGGAGACCGACACAGCCGCAATCACCTTGCCGGAGGGGGAGCGCACCGGTGCCGACACCGACGCCACGCCCTGCTCCCGCTCGCCGACGGACTGCGCCCAGCCGCGGCGCCGGATGCCGGACAGGGCGGTGGCGCTGAAGGCGGCGTTCTGCAGGCCCCGGTGCATCCGCTCCGGGTCCTCCCAGGCCAGCAGGACCTGGGCGGCGGAGCCGGCGCGCATGGTCAGCTGCGACCCGACCGGGATCGTGTCGCGCAGGCCGGAGGGCCGCTCGGCGGCGGCGACGCAGATGCGGTACTCACCCTGACGGCGCCACAGCTGGGCGGACTCGCCGGTGATGTCGCGAAGCCGCGCCAGCACGGGGCCGGCAGCCGCGAGCAGCCGGTCCTCACCGGCGGCTGCCGAGAGCTCGGCGAGGCGCGGTCCCAGGACGAAGCGGCCCTGCATGTCGCGGGCGACCAGCCGGTGGTGCTCGAGGGCCACGGCCAGACGGTGGGCCGTGGGCCGGGCCAGACCGGTGCCTGCCACCAGGCCGGCCAGGGTGGCCGGTCCTGCCTCGAGGGCGGCGAGTACGAGGGCGGCTTTGTCGAGGACGCCGACTCCGCTAGAGTTGTCCATATCCTGATAATGCCGTCTCGCATCTTGGGATGCAAGTCAGACTGGGTGCTGGTTCAGACGTGAACCACCCCGGACCAGGACGGCCCCGAGGTCAGGCCTACGAACTCGACGAAACCGCGAAGGGAGCAGGCAATGGGCAAGACCCTTGCTGAGAAGGTGTGGGACGAGCATGTCGTCCGCAGTGCGGAAGGGGAGCCCGACCTGCTCTTCATCGACCTTCATCTCCTTCACGAGGTCACCTCTCCGCAGGCGTTCGAGGGACTGCGACTGGCCGGCCGCCAGGTGCGCCGGCCCGACCTGACGCTGGCCACCGAGGACCACAACGTCCCCACCCTGAACATCGACAAGCCGATCGCCGACCCGGTGTCGCGGACCCAGGTCGAGACGCTGCGCAAGAACGCCAAGGACTTCGGTGTGCGCCTGCACCCGCTCGGCGACGTCGAGCAGGGCATCGTGCACGTGGTCGGCCCGCAGCTCGGCCTGACCCAGCCCGGCATGACGATCGTCTGCGGCGACTCGCACACCTCCACCCACGGCGCGTTCGGGGCGCTGGCGTTCGGCATCGGCACCAGCGAGGTCGAGCACGTGCTCGCCACCCAGACGCTGCCGCAGGCCAAGCCCAAGACGATGGCAGTCACCGTCAACGGGTCGCTGCCCGATGGTGTGACCGCCAAGGACCTGGTGCTGACCCTCATCGCGCACACCGGCACCGGTGGCGGGCAGGGCTACATCGTGGAGTACCGCGGTCCGGCGATCGAGGAGCTCTCGATGGAGGCGCGGATGACGATCTGCAACATGTCCATCGAGTGGGGCGCCAAGGCCGGCATGATCGCGCCCGACCAGACGACCTTCGACTACATCGAGGGCCGACCGGAAGCGCCGAAGGGCGCCGACTGGGAGGCCGCCGTCGCGCACTGGAAGACGCTGGTCACCGACGACGACGCGACCTTCGACAAGGAGATCGTCCTCGACGCCTCGGAGATGACGCCGTTCGTGACCTGGGGCACCAACCCCGGGCAGGGCGTCCCGCTGGGCGCCGCTGTCCCGTCGCCGGACGACTTCACCGACGAGGGTGACCGGGTGGCTGCGCAGAAGGCCTTGGAGTACATGGGTCTCGAGTCGGGCACCCCGATGCGCGAGATCGCGGTCGACACGGTCTTCGTCGGCTCGTGCACCAACGGCCGGATCGAGGACCTTCGGGCCGCGGCCGAGGTGATCAAGGGCCGCAAGGTCGCCGACCACACCCGCCTGCTCGTCGTCCCGGGATCGGTGCGCGTCCGGCTGCAGGCCGAGGAGGAAGGCCTCGACGTCGTCTTCAAGGAGGCCGGAGCCGAGTGGCGCGGCGCCGGTTGCTCGATGTGCCTGGGCATGAACCCCGACCAGCTCCAGCCCGGCGAGCGCAGCGCATCCACGTCCAACCGCAACTTCGAGGGACGGCAGGGCAAGGGCGGACGCACGCACCTGGTGTCCCCCCTGGTCGCGGCCGCGACCGCCGTCACCGGGCGGCTGTCCTCGCCCGCCGACCTGCCGCCCGTCGCCCAGGCCGCGCAGGCCTGAGACCGCAAGGAAGAGAGACGATGGAGAAGATCACCACCCACACCGGGACCGCCCTCCCGCTGCGTCGCAGCAACGTCGACACCGACCAGATCATCCCTGCGGTCTACCTCAAGCGCGTGACGCGCACGGGCTTCGAGGACGGACTCTTCGGAGCCTGGCGCAACGACCCAGCGTTCATCCTCAACCGCCCCGAGTACGCCGGGGTGTCGGTGCTCGTCGCCGGGCCTGACTTCGGCACAGGCTCCTCGCGGGAGCACGCCGTCTGGGCCCTGATGGACTACGGGTTCAAGGTCGTGCTGTCCTCGCGCTTCGCCGACATCTTCCGCGGCAACTCCGGGAAGGCAGGTCTGCTCGCGGCGCAGGTCGAGCAAGACGTGATCGAGAAGCTCTGGGAGATGTCCGAGGCCGACCCGGCGACCGAGGTGACCGTGGACCTGGAGGCCCGCGAGGTGCGTGCCGGCGACCTCGTCGCGCCGTTCCAGATCGACGACTACACACGCTGGCGTCTGCTCGAGGGTCTCGACGACATCGGCATCACCCTGTCGCACGCGGACGACATCGCTGCCTACGAGGCGAAGCGGCCGTCCTGGAAGCCTGCGACGCTCTGACCGCGTCTCCCGGTTCGCACCGACGGGAGCCTCACCGCAGACCTGCTGCGGAGGGGCTCCCGTCGCCGTTTTCGCTCGAGGACAATTCCGTTATGCGTAAGGCGAAACTGACGTTATCGACCGGCTCCGGTCGACGCATTTCATGTCATTCGGTGGTCGGCGAAACCGGTCGCGCCAAAAATTTACGTGCGTCTAGTGCCCTTTGGTGATTGTGGCAACGCTGACTTTTCCCTAGCGTGCAAAGGGAAAAGTCGAGCACGGGCTCGGCCTCAAGGTTCACGGAAGGGAAGACGGTGAACAAGAGTCAGCTGATTGACACTCTCGCGACTCGTTTCGAGGGCAACCGCAAGCAGGCGGCGCACGCCCTGGAGTCCGTGCTGGACACCATCACTCGCGAGGTAGCCAAGGGCGAGAAAGTCGCCATCACCGGTTTCGGCTCGTTCGAGAAGCGGGTGCGCGACGCCCGCTGGGTGCGCAACCCGCGCACCGGTGAGCGGATCAAGGCCAAGAAGACGGCGGTGCCGAAGTTCAACCCCGGCGCCGACCTGAAGGCTGTGGTCTCCGGGGCGAAGAAGCTGCCCAAGCTCACGATCTCGGCCGCCACCGGAACTGCCAGGGCAGCCGCCGGTTCGGCCAAGAAGGCAGCCCCCGCGAAGAAGACCGCCACCAAGGCTGCGCCGGCGAAGAAGACGGCGACCAAGACGGCTGCTGCCACCAAGTCGACGGCGGCTAAGAAGACCACGACCAC